>JAJXVM010000293.1 GCA_021782135.1 Myxococcales bacterium
TCGGCCGGCGGCGCGCGCCCGGGTCGGACGAGGTGGTCCTCACCGGCGGCGGCACCGCCCGGCTCGACGAGGCGAGCGTGGTGCGCGAGGCGCCGCTGGTGGTGGCGGTCGACGCGGGCGAGCGCAAGGCGCGCCCCGGCGGGCGCGGCGGCGTGGTGGTGCGGCTCGCCAGCGCCGTGAGCGAGGAGCTGCTGCTCGACCTCTTCGCCGACGCGCTCCGCTACGACGAGGAGGTCAGCTGGAACGCGCAGGGCGAGCGGGTGGAGGCGCGGGAGCGGCTCCTCTACCGCGACCTGGTCCTCGAGGAGAAGCGGCTCGCCCGCCCAAATCCGGTCAAGGCGGCGGCGGCGCTCGCGCGGGCCGCCCGGGAGCGGGGGCCGCGCGCCTTCGCCGCGGAGGGCGCGCTCGACCGGCTCCTGGCGCGGCTCGCGTTCGTGGCCCGGCACGCGCCCGAGGCCGGCGTCGCCGCGCCGGGCGAGGAGGCGCTCCTGGGGGCCCTCTCGGCGCTCTGCGAGGGGCGCGCCTCCTTCGCCGAGCTGCGCGAGGCGGGGCTCGAGGAGGGGATCCTGGCCGGCCTCCCCGGCCGGGCGCGCGCGCTGCTCCAGGAGCTGGCGCCGGAGCGGATCCGCCTCTCGTCGGGGCGCTCGCTGGAGGTCCACTACGAGGGGGCCGAGAAGCCGCCCTGGGTGGAGAGCCGGCTGCAGGACTTCTTCGGGCTGGCGCGCGGCCCGGCGCTCGCCGGGGGGCGGGTGCCGCTCACGCTGCACCTGCTCGCCCCGAACCAGCGCGCCGTCCAGGTGACGAGCGATCTGGCCGGGTTCTGGGAGCGGCACTACCCGGCGCTGCGCCGCGAGCTCGGGCGCCGCTACCCCCGCCACGCCTGGCCGGAGGATCCGCTCACCGCCTCGCCCCCGGCGCCGCGGCCCCCGCGCGGCCGCTGACCTCACGCCCCCGCCGGAGCGCCCTCCGGCGCCGGAGGGCCGAGCTCCGGGCGCGCCGGGAGCGACACCCGGAACACGCTGCCGGCCTCGCTGCTCCGGACCAGCGACACCTCGCCTCCGAGCGCGTCCACGATGGAGCGCACCAGGGACAGGCCGATCCCGACGCCCGGCAGGTGCTTGTGCTCGAGCGCGCCGAGCTGCTCGAACGGCTCGAAGATGCGCTCGCGGGCCTCCTCCGGGATCCCGGGCCCGGTGTCGGACACCTCCACCCACTGCCCGGCGCCGTCGCCGCCGGCCCGCACCCGCACCCCGCCCCGCTCGGTGTACTTGATGGCGTTCACCACCAGGTTGAGGAGCACCAGGCGCAGCAGCTTCGGGTCGGTGTGGAGCGCTGGCAGCTCGCCGGCGTCCACCGAGAGCTGCAGCAGCTTGGCCTGGGCCTGCGGCAGGAGCTCGTCGGAGACCTCCCGGACCAGCCGGGGGAGCTTCACCGGCCGCGGGCGGACCACCAGCCGCCCGCTCTCGACGCGGGTGTACTCGAGCAGCGACTCGATGAGCTCCAGGAGCCGGCGCGCCGACTGCTCGATCCGCTGCGCGGCCCGGCCCTGCGCCGGGTCGAGCGGCGGCCCGTGCCGCCGCAGCGACTGGAGGGTGAGGAGCATGGTGGTGAGCGGCGTGCGCAGCTCGTGCGAGATGAGGCCGAGGAACAGCGTCTTCACCTGGCTGGCGCGCTCCGCCTGTTCGCGCGCCACCCGGGCGGTGTCGAGCGCGGTCTCCAGCTCGCGCTTGCGCCGGGCCACCTCGCGCGCCAGCGCCTCCAGATCCCCGCTCCGCTGCGCCAGCTCCCCCCGGAGCACGTCCCCTGAGCGCTTCATGCCGACGATGTTGCGCGCCCGGGCCCGCAGCTCCTCGGGGTGGAAGGGCTTCACGAGGTAGTCCTGCACCCCCTGCCGCAGCAGGTCCAGCCGCTGCCGCTCGTCGGCCCGGGCGGTGAGCACCATGAGCGGAGTCCCCGCCAGCCGGGAGTGCGCGCGGAGCGCCGCCGCCAGCGACGGGCCCGCCATCCCCGGCATCATCAGGTCGGTGATCACGAGGTCCGGCTCGAGCACCTCGGCCTTGCGGAGCGCCTCGCCGCCCTCCGAGGCGACGGCCACCCGGAAGATGGGCGCGAGCGCGCCGGCGATGAAGACGCGCATCTCCGGGTTGTCCTCCACCACCAGGACCAGCGGCGCCTCCGGGTCCACCGGGGCGCTCGCCAGGTCGCCCGGGGCCGGCCGGAGATCGGCGGCGGCGCGCGCGTCCTCCAGGTCCGGCGGCGCCCCCTCGCGCGTGACCGGCGCGCCCGGCGGGGCCCGCAGGGGCAGGGTCACCGCGAAGAGCGCTCCGCCGAGCCGACCCTGCCCGGCGCGGATGTCGCCGCGGTGCAGCCGGACCAGCTCCCGCGCGATGGCGAGCCCCAGCCCGGAGCCGCCCGGCCCGCCGGGGTCCCCCTGCCGGTAGCGCTCGAAGATCGCCTCGCGCTGGCCGGGCGGCACCCCGGGCCCGTCGTCCTCCACCTCGAGCACCGCGCGCTCCCCCTCCGACCGGGCCGCGCAGCGCACCTGGCCGCCGTCGGGCGCGTACTTGAAGGCGTTGCCCAGCAGGTTGAGGAGGACGCGGTCGACCTGGGCCGGGTCCACCTCCGCCGGGACCGGACCCTCGGCCTCGACCCGCAGGCGGACCCGCCGCTCCCGCGCCGTCCCCTCGAACGCCAGCGCCAGCCCGCGCGCCCGCTCCGCGAGATCCACCCGCGCGTAGGCCACGCCGAGCTTCCCCTCGTCGAGCCGGGCGACGTCGATGAGGTCGTTCACGTGCCGGAGCAGGAGCCGGCCGTTGCGCCGCGCCACCTCGAGCTCGCGCCGCTCCGCGTCGGGCGGGCCCGCCGCGAGCAGCTTCTCCACCGGGCCGAGCACCAGCGCGAGCGGGGTGCGCAGCTCGTGGCTCACGTTGGCGAAGAAGCGGGTCTTCGCCTCGTCGAGCTCCTTCACCCGCGCGTAGAGCCGCTCGAGCTCGCGGTGGGTGGTCTCCAGCCGCACCCGCCGCTCCTCGGCGAGCTGGGCGCCGCGCGTGACCGAGAGGATGGTGGGCCTGGCCCGGAACAGGTAGACGCCGGTCGCCACCGAGGCCGCCGCGGTGATCGCCTTCACCGCTCCCGAGAGCCAGTAGTCCGGCACCCAGAGCGTGAGGACCTCCATGTAGTGGGTGACCCCGCAGGCGCCGATGAACAGGCCGAAGGCCAGGATCATCGGGCTGAAGGGGAGCCGGATCCGCCGCACCAGCTGGTACAGGATGAGCGAGATGGCGACGTAGGCGGTCCCGATGAGCGTGTCGGAGACCACGTGCAGCGTGACCAGCCCCGGCTGCCACAGGAAGCAGTGCCCGTGGGGCATGTAATCGTCGGAGAGGAAGATCCGCCTGAGCAGCTCGAGCACGGGGCGCTCCGGACGTGCCGCGGGATCAGACCTCGAGCAGCAGCCGCTCCGGGTCCTCGACGCACTCCCTCACCCGCACCAGGAACGAGACCGCCTCGCGCCCGTCCACCAGCCGGTGGTCGTAGGAGAGGGCCAGGTACATCATGGGCCGCACCACCACCTGCCCGGCGCGGACCACCGCCCGCTCCTCGATCTTGTGGAGGCCGAGGATGCCGCTCTGCGGCGGGTTCAGGATCGGGGTGGAGAGCAGCGAGCCGTAGATGCCGCCGTTCGAGATGGTGAACGTCCCGCCCTGCAGGTCCTCCATCGAGATGCGGTTCTCGCGGGCCTTGCGGGCCAGGTTCGCGATCTCCAGCTCCACCTCGGCGAAGGAGAGCCGGTCGGCGTCGCGCACCACCGGCACCACCAGCCCCTTGCCGCCGCCGACCGCCACCCCGACGTCGTAGTGGTCCTTGTAGAGGATGCTCTCGCCCCGCACCTCGGCGTTGACCGCCGGGAACGCGCGCAGCGCCTCGACGGCGGCCTTCACGAAGAAGGACATGAAGCCGAGCTTCACCCCGTGGCGCTCCGTGAACGCCTGCTGGTGCCTCTCGCGGAGCGCCAGCACCCGCGAGAGGTCGGCCTCGTTGAAGGTGGTGAGGATGGCGGCGGTCTGCTGGGCCTCGACCAGCCGCCGGGCCACCGTGCGCCGCAGCGGCGTCATCGCCACCACCCGCTCGCGGTCGCCGGCCACCGGGGGGGCGGCGGGCGCGACAGGGCCGCCCGAGAGGGCGCGCCGCAGGTCGTCCTTGCGCAGCGGCAGGGCGCGCGCGAGGGCCTCGGCGGCGATCCCGTTCTCGGCGAGCATCCGGCGCGCCGAGGGCGGGAGCGGCGG
>JAJXVM010000024.1 GCA_021782135.1 Myxococcales bacterium
GCGCCGGCGGCTGGTAGGGCCGCCCCGGCGCGAGGTCGCGCCGCGGCGAGAGGTTCCGCCCCGCGCTCGCGAGGATGGTCCCGTCCTCGCGCACGAGGAGGAGGTTGCCGTTGCGCCCGGTGAGCTCGGCGACGAGCGACAGCGGGCCGGCGGCGCGCAGGAAGCGGAGCGTCACCACCCGCTCGCCCGCCATGGCCTCGACCGCGGCGAGCTGCGCGCCCTCGAGCTCCCGCCGCAGCACCGCCTGGAAGCCGAAGGGCGCGGCCGGCGCCGCCGGGCGGCGCGCCACCGCGTGCAGGCGGGTGAGGTCGGGCTCGGCGGAGAGCAGGACCGTCGCGGAACCGCTGCGGGAGAACAATTCCAGCGTGACGGTGCGCTCGGCGTGGACCCTCGCCGCGTCCACCCGCGCGCCGGCCAGCGGCCGGAGCTCCTCGACCACGGCGGCGATCTCGGCGGCCTCGAGCGACATTCGGATCCCAGAATAGCAACGGCCGCCCGGAGGCGGCCGTTCGCGCATGCGATGCGCGGTACTGCGGAATGCGACTAGCCGACCTTCTTGGCCTTGGCGGCGGGCTTCTTGGCCTTGGCGGCGGGCTTCTTCGCGGCAACCTTCTTCGCCGGCTTCTTGGCGGCGGGCTTCTTCGCAGCGACCTTCTTCTTGGCAACGGCCATGTGTTCCCTCCTGAGGTCAAATCCAGTGGAATGGATAAGACAATGCGCACGTTAGCGCGCCGCGATCATGGGCGTCAACTAAGCGAGTGGCTCGAAGCGTCGAATTCTCGGGCCTCGATCGCGGCGCGCCGAGCCGGGGAGAGAGCGCGCGCGGCGCCTCGCCCGCTCACTCGAGCAGCGCCGCGCCGATGACGCCGGCGTCGTCGCCGAGGAAGGCGCGCTCCACGCTCAACCCCTGGCGCGCCGCCACCAGCACCTTGCGCTCGAACTGCTCGCGCGCGAGCCGCACCAGGTTCGGGCAGCCGAGCACCACCCCGCCTCCCAGGATGATCCGCTCGGGGTTGAGGAGGGTGGCCACGTTGGCGATGGCGGCGCCGAGCAGGTCGGCCACCTCGTCCCAGAGCGCGCGCGCGTAGGCGTCGCCCTCGGCCCAGGCCGCGTCCACCACCGAGGCGGTGATGCGCGCCGGGTCGCCGCCCGCGAGCGCCAGCACCCGGGAGGAGATCCCGGCCGACAGCTCCTCGCGCACGCGGGCGGCGATGTTCACGCCGCTCGTGTAGGCCTCGAGGCAGCCCATCATCCCGCAGCCGCAGCGGCGCAGCGGCGTGGTCGGGCGCGAGGGGCGCACCTTCACGTGGCCCAGCTCTCCGCCCACCCCGCGCGCCCCCTCGTGGAGCTTGCCGCCCAGGATGAGGCCCGAGCCCACGCCCGAGCCGACGAAGACCAGCACCGCCTCCGAGAGCCCCTGCGCGGCGCCGAAGCGCTTCTCGCCCCAGGCGGCGGCGGAGAGGTCGTTGGCGATCCGGACCGCCACCCCGAGCCGCTCGGCGAGGAGCGTGCCGAAGGGGACGTCGCGCCAGCCGAGGTTGGGGGCGTTCAGCACCACGCCGGTCGAGCCGAGGCACTGCCCCGCCACCCCCACCCCCACCGAGCGGAAGCTGCCGACGGCCACCCCGAGCGCCTCGGTGGCCGCCTGGATCGCGTGGCTCACCACGTCGACCACCGCGGCCGGGTCGCGCGCGCGCAAGGGCTCCTTGTGCGCGGCGACGATCTCCCCCGAGTCGCGATCCACCACCGCCGCCCGGGCGTTGGTGCCGCCCAGGTCCACTCCCAGCGCCAGCGACACCATTTCCCCTCCTCCTCGGCCCTACGCGCCCACCTCGCGCTTGATCTCCTCCACCTTGCCCGTCACCAGGTCCGAGATCTCCCGCAGCCGCTCCGGCGAGGTGGCCTCGAACCGGAGCACCAGCAGGGGCTGGGTGTTGGAGGCCCGCACCAGCCCCCAGCCGTCCGGGAAGGTCACCCGCACGCCGTCCACCGTGACCGCCTCGTAGCGCTCGCTGAACCAGGCCTGCGCCCGCTTCACCACCTCGAACTTCTTCTCCTCGGGGCAGTCCACCCGGATCTCGGGCGAGGCGAAGGTGCGCGGCACGTCCGAGAGCAGCTGGGACAGCGGCCGGTCGGCCCTCGAGACCAGCTCCAGCAGGCGCCCCGACGAGTAGATGCCGTCGTCGAAGCCGAACCAGCGGTTGGCGAAGAAGATGTGGCCGCTCATCTCGCCGGCGAGGACCGCCCCCTCCTCCTTCATCTTGGCCTTGATGAGGCTGTGGCCGGCCTTCCACATGATGGGGCGGCCGCCGCGCCGGGCGATGTCGTCGTAGAGGTTCATGGAGCACTTCACCTCGCCGACGATGGCCGCCCCCGGCTCCTCCTCGAGCAGCGCGCGGGCGAAGAGGATCATGAGCTGGTCGCCCCAGAGCACGTTGCCGCGCTCGTCCACCGCCCCCACCCGGTCGGCGTCGCCGTCGTAGGCGATGCCCAGGTCGGCCTTCTCCTCCAGCACCCGCGCCTGGAGCTGGGCGAGGTTCGCCTCCACCGTCGGATCCGGGTGGTGGTTGGGGAAGCGGCCGTCCATCTCCAGGAAGAGCGGCACCACCTCGAACCCGAGCGCGCGGAAGAGCGGCACCGCCACCACGCCGCCGGTGCCGTTCCCGGCGTCCACCACCACCTTGAGCTTCTTCGGCCCCGGCTGGAGGTTCTTCGCCACGTAGGCGCGGTACTCGCTCACGATGTCGTGGGTGGTGACGCGCCCCGCCCCGGTCACGAACTTGCCGGACTCGATCCGCTGCCGCAGCGCCTGGATCCCGCTGCCGTGCAGCGTGCTCTTGCCGAGCCCCACCTTGAGCCCGTTGTACTCGGCCGGGTTGTGCGACCCGGTGATCATGCAGAGCCCCTGCACCGGCAGGGTGGCGGCGGCGAAGTAGGTGAGCGGCGTGGGGACGACCCCCAGGTCCACCACGTCGCAGCCGGTGGAGGTGAGCCCGGCGATCATCCGCTCCGCGAAGCGCGGGCCGGAGAGCCGGCAGTCGCGCCCCATCACCACCGTCCGCCCGCCGTCGCCCGCCTCGATCGCCAGCTGCGAGCCGAGCGCCTTCCCGACCGCCTCGACCGCCTGCTCGGTGAGGTCCTCGTCGACGATGCCGCGGATGTCGTACTCGCGGAAGATGGTCGGGGAGATCGCTGCCGTCGCCATGTCGTCCTTCCTCGCTCCAGGTGAAGTTAGATCAGGTCCTCGCGCCCGCGCCGCTTCAGCTCCTCGACCGCCTGCCGGACGTCTTGCGCCTTGCTCCGGGGGCAGACCAGCACGGCGTCGCCGGCGTCCACCACCACCAGGTCGTCCGCGCCCACCACCGCCACCGTCCGGCCGCCGCGCGCCAGCACGACGTTGTTCCGGCCGAGCACCAGGGCCTCGCCTTCGGTCACGTTGCCCGACCGGTCGCCCGCCCGCACCTCCGGCAGGGCGGCGAAGCTGCCGACGTCGCTCCAGCCGAAGTCGGCCGGCACGACCGCGATCCGGTCGCTCCGCTCCATGACGCCGTAGTCGATGGAGATGGAGGGGGCGCGCGGGAAGAGGCGCGCCACCGCGGCCGCCTCGCGGCGGGTGCCCAGGGCGGCGCCGATGCCGTCGAGGAGCTTCGCGAGCTCCGGCATGCGCCGGGCGATCTCCTCGAGGATCACGTCGGCCCGGAAGGCGAAGATGCCGCTGTTCCAGAGGTAGCCGCCCCCGGCCAGGTAGCGCTCGGCGGTGGCGAGGTCCGGCTTCTCCACGAACCGCTTCACCTCGAAGGCGCCGTCGCCGCGCCGGCCGGCCGCGGCCAGGGGCGCGCCCACCTCGAGGTAGCCGTAGCCGGTCTCGGGCCGGGAGGGCCGGACGCCGATGGTGGCGATGCGCCCCGCCGCCGCGAGCCGCGCCGCCGAGGCCAGCGCGGCGCGCAGCCGGGCCGGGCGGGCCACGTGGTGGTCGGCCGGGAGCATGAGGAGGACGCCCTCCGGATCGCGGCGACGCACGTGGAGGGCGGCGAGGCCGACGCAGGGCGCGGTGTTGCGCGCGCAGGGCTCGACGATGACGTTCCGGCGCGGCAGCTCCGGCAGGAGCTTGCGGGCCGCCTTCTCGTGCGCCGGGCCGAGCACCACCAGGGTGTCCTCGGGCCGGGCCAGCGGCGCGAGCCGCGCCACCGTCTCGGCGAGCAGCGGGCGGGAGCCGGCCAGCGCCAGGAACTGCTTCGGCCAGGACTTGCGGGAGAGCGGCCAGAAGCGGGTCCCCGAGCCGCCGGCCATCACCACCGGGAAGATCTTCACAGTACGCTCCAGACCGCGACCAGTTCCTTGAGGACGCGCGCGGTCGCGCCCCAGATGGTCTCGCCGCCGAAGTCGATGAGGTGCACCTCGTGACGGATGCCGTACGCCTCGCGCTCCTCGACGCGCCAGGCGCCGGGCCGGGCCAGCGCCGACAGCGGGACGTGCAGGATGCTCTCCACCTCCACCGGGCTCGGCCGGTACGGGTAGGGGTATGGCACACCTGCCACCCAGGGAGTCAAGCGGAAGGCGGAGACCAGCACCAGCACCTCGGAGAGGCGCCCCAGCACCCGCGCCTCGGCCGGCACGAGCCCCACCTCCTCCTCCGCCTCGCGCAGCGCGGCGGCGAGCGAGTCCCGGTCGGCGGGGTCGATGCGCCCGCCCGGAAAGCTCACCTGGCCGGCGTGGCGCGACAGGTTCCCGGGGCGCTTGGTGAGGAGCACGTGCGGCTCCCCGCCCTTCTCGAAGAGCGGCACCAGCACCGCCGCCTCCTGCAGCGCGCCGCCGGGGATGATCTCCGGGTCGATGCCGGCCAGGGAGAGCGGACGCGGCTCGCGCGCGGAGAGGGCCTGGGCGAGCCGCTCGAAGCTCATCGCGTCGCGCTCGACGCCGGACGGGGCGGCCGCTCCTCGGCGTCGCCGGACGGGAGGACGCCCTTCCAGATGAGCAGGGCGATGAGCAGGCCCGCGGCGACGCGCCAGCCGACGAAGAGGAAGGTGGAGCGGGTGCGCAGGTACCGCAGCAGCCAGCCGATGACGAGGTAGCCGAAGACGCCCGAGATCACCGTGCCGAGCATGGTGGCGCTGCGCCACTCCGGGTGGGCGGAGAGGACCGGCAGCTCCTTCTTCAGCTTGTAGAGGCCGGCGCCGAGGATGATGGGCACCGAGAGCAGGAAGCTGAACCGGGCGGCGTCCTCGCGCTTGAGCCCGAGGAGCATGCCGGTCGTGATGGTGCAGCCCGAGCGGGAGCTGCCCGGCACGAGCGCCAGCGCCTGGCCGAAGCCGATGAGCACCGCGTCGAGCACGCCCACGTCGGAGACGGTGCGCACGTGGCGGGCCTTGAGCTCGGCGACGAGCAGCACCAGCCCGAGCACCACCAGCGAGCCGGCGATGACCCCGTTCCCGAGCGCCTCGATGCGCCGCTCGAAGAGCTTTCCGAGCACGGCGGCGGGCACGGTGCCGAGGACGATGAGCCAGGCGAGGCGCGACTCGGCCGACTCGAAGGGCGCGCCGTGCTGGATCGAGCGCAGGCCGGCCGCCGCGAGGACGTACAGCTCCTCGCGGAAGTAGGCGATCACCGCGACGGTGGTGCCCATCTGGATGATGGTGGTGAAGGCGCGGAAGCCGGGGTCGCCCAGGCTCTGGCCGAAGAGCTCCCCGAACACGAGGAGGTGCGCGGTCGAGCTGACGGGAAGGAACTCGGTGGCGGCCTGGACGAGCCCCAGGACGGCCGCGATGAGGAGGGACATGAGGTCCGGAGAATAAGCGCGGACGGGGCGGGCGGCGAAGGAAAGAGGAGGCGGCCGGCTGGTGCCGCGCTCCGGGGCCGCCCCTCCCCTGCCCTCCCCGTGCAACGGGGAGGGGGAGAGCTCCTCTTTCCCTCCCCCGCGGAGCGAGGTGAGGGACAGGGTGCTCCGGGGCCGCCTCTTCCCCGCCCTCCCCGTGCGGCGGGGAGGGGGAGGACTCCTCTTTCCCTCTCCCGCGGAGCGGGGGAGGGTCAGGGAGGGGGCCGCGCCAGGGCGCTACGCCCCGACGGCGCGCAGCGCGCCCAGCCCCACCGCCTCGCGGAGCTGATCCTTCTTGTCGGTCCGCTCCCAGGTGAAGTCCTTCTCGGAGCGGCCGAAGTGGCCGTAGGCGGCGGTCTTCTCGTAGATGGGGCGCAGCAGGTCGAGGTCGCGGGTGATCTCGGCCGGCTTGAGCCCGAACACGGCGCGGATGGCGCGGGCGATCTTCTTCTCGTCCACGAGCGCGGTGCCGAAGGTCTCCACCATCACCGAGACCGGGTCGGCCACGCCGATGGCGTACGCCACCTGCACCTCGCAGCGGGCGGCGAGCCCGGCCGCGACCACGTTCTTGGCGATGTAGCGCCCCATGTACGCCGCGGAGCGGTCCACCTTCGACGGGTCCTTGCCGCTGAACGCGCCGCCGCCGTGCCGGCCCATGCCGCCGTAGGTGTCCACGATGATCTTGCGGCCGGTGAGGCCGGTGTCGCCCATGGGGCCGCCGACCACGAACCGGCCGGTGGGGTTGATGAAGACCTTGGTCTTCGCGTCCACGAGCTTCTTCGGGAGCGCCTTCTGGATGACCGCCTCGAGCACCGCCTCGTGCAGCGTCTTCGGGGCGACGTCGGGCGAGTGCTGGGTCGAGACCACCACCGTGTCGATGCGGGCCACCTTGCCGCCCACGTACTGGACGCTGACCTGGCTCTTGCCGTCGGGGCGCAGGAAGTCGAGGCCGCCGCGGCGGGCCTTGGCGAGCTGGCGGGTGACCGCGTGCGCGTAGTGGATGGGCGCCGGCATGAGCTCCGGCGTCTCGTCGCAGGCGTAGCCGAACATCATCCCCTGGTCGCCGGCGCCCTGCTCCTTCTTGCCCTTCTTGTCGACGCCCATGGCGATGTCGGGGCTCTGCTCGTCCACCGCCACCAGCACCGCGCAGGTGTCGGCGTCGAAGCCCATGGCGGCGTCGGTGTAGCCGATCTTGCGCACCACCCGGCGGGCGAGCTTGGGGAAGTCGAGCCGCGCCTTGGTGGTGATCTCGCCGGCGATCATCACGTAGCCGGTCTTGAGCAGGGTCTCGCAGGCCACCCGGCCGGCCGGATCGGCCGCCAGCACCGCGTCGAGCACGGCGTCGGAGATCTGGTCGGCCATCTTGTCCGGGTGGCCTTCGGTGACGGACTCGGACGTGAACAGGTAATCGGTGTGGGCCATGGAATTCCCTGGGGAAAGAGTCGCCGACCCTAGACGCCCGGGACGACCGCTGTCAAGGTAGCGCATCGTCCGTCATAACGGAATTCTCCGCCCGGAGCGTCAGCCGCCGGCCGGGCCGATGCTGGCGTCGCTGTCGAGCAGGCCCGGGAAGCGCCGCGCCATCTCGGACTTCACCTCGGCCTCGATCTCGCCGGCGGTGGTGAGCTCGAGCAGCCGCGCCAGGAGCGCCTGGCCGTCGGAGGCCCGCGCCTCGCGCACCACCCGCTTCACGAGCGGGATGGAGGGACCGTTCATGGAGAGCTCGTGGATCCCGAGGCCGAGGAGCACCAGCACGAAGAAGGGCTCGCCCGCCATCTCGCCGCACATCGAGACCGGGATCCCGGCGGCGCGCGCCGAGTCGCAGACGAACTTGAGGGTGCGCAGCACCGACAGGTGGAGCGGCCGGTAGAGGTAGGCCACGTCCTTGTTCTGCCGGTCGATGGCCATCGTGTACTGGATGAGGTCGTTGGTGCCGATGGAGAAGAAGTCGACCTCCTTCGCCAGCCGGTCGGCGAGCTGGGCCGCCGCCGGCACCTCCACCATGATCCCGACGGAGGGGACGCGCGCCTCCACCCCCTCGCGGCGCAGCTCGTCGCAGAGCTCGTTGAGGAGCCGCTTCGCCGCCCGCACCTCGGCGGCGCCGCTCACCATGGGGAACATGACGCGCAGGTTGCCGTGCACGCTCGCGCGCAGCATGCCGCGCAGCTGCGGCCGGAAGATCTCGAGGTTGCGCAGGCAGTAGCGCAGCCCGCGCAGCCCCATGGCCGGGTTCTCCGCCTCCGCCTTGGCGCCCACCGGCAGCTTGTCGCCGCCGAGGTCGAAGGTGCGGATGGTCACCGGGCGGGGGGCGAGCGCCTCGAGCACGCGCCGGTAGGTGCGGTAGTGCTCCTCCTCGTCGGGCAGGTCCTGCCGCGCCAGGTAGAGGAACTCGGTGCGGTACAGCCCCACCCCCGCGCCGCCGTGGGCGAGGAGGTTCGGGATCTCCTCGGCGAACTCGATGTTGCCGACGAGCTGGACGGTCACGCCGTCCTGGGTGGTGGCGGGGAGGTCGCGGGTGGCGAGCAGGGCGCGCTCGTGCTCGAGCTGCCGCCGCCGCGCCGCCTCGTAGTCGGCCCGCTCCGCCGCGCTGGGGTTCAGGATCACCACCCCGCGCGAGCCGTCCACCACGATCCAGTCGCCCCGCACCGCGAGCGCGGAGAGCCGCCCGGTGCCGACCACCGCCGGCACCTCCAGCGCCCGCGCCACGATGGCGGTGTGGCTGGTCCGGGTGCCGACGTCGGTCACGAAGGCGCCCACCGAGCGCTCGTGGAGCAGCAGCGCGGTGTCGGCGGGGGAGAGGTCGTGGGAGACGATGATGGCCCCGTCCGGCGGCGGCTCCTCCACCTCGGTGGCCTGGCCGAGCAGGTTCTTCACGATCCGCTCGCCCACGTAGTCGATGTCGGCGCGCCGCTCCTTGAAGTACTCGTCGGCGAGCTCGCTGAAGGCGCCCTTGATCTTGCGGATGGCCCGCCGCACCGCCCACTCGGCGTTGACGCACTCGGTCTGGATGAGCCGCTGGGCCTCGTTCACCAGCATCTCGTCCTTCAGCATCAGCCGGTGCATGTCGATGATGGCGAGGTGCTCCGCCCCCTCCACCGCCGCCGCCTTCTCGCGGACCTCGGCGAGCTGCGCGTCGGCCGCCTCGATGGCGGCGCGGAAGCGCTCCACCTCCGGCCCGACCTGCCCGGGCTCGAGCCGCGCCCGCGGCGTCTTGAGCCGGCGCCGGTCGATGGGCCAGGCCTTGCCCACGGCGATTCCGGGGGAGGCGGCGAGGCCCATGAAGGTGGTCCCTTGGGCTGGCACTACTTCTCTCCGAAGCCGGCCTCGATGACGCTCGCGAGGGCCACCATGGCCTCGCTCGCGTCGTCGCCCTCGCAGGAGACGGTGATCTCGGTCCCCTTGGCGGCGGCGAGGGTGAGCACCCCCATGATGCTCTTGCCGTTGACGCTGAGCCCGTCCTTCTCGACGTGGATCTCGCTGCGGTACCGGTTGGCCGCCTGGACGAGCTGCGCCGCGGCCCGGGCGTGCAGCCCGAGCACGTTGATGATCAGGAAGGTCCGCTCTTGTCTGGGCATCCGGCTATGAGCTCCCGTGCCAGCGGGCGGCGAAGAGGGCCGCGCCCACCCCGGCGACGACGATGACGTAGGCGGCGGGCAGCAGGCGTGCTCCGCCGAGGAGGGCGAGGTACCCGAAGGCCGCCGCCGCCAGCGCGACCGCCCCGGAGAGGAACCCGGCCTGGAGCGCGCCGCGCCAGAGCAGCAGCGCGGCGGTCAGGCCGCAGACGAAGGCCCCGGCCACCCGCAGCCGGTCGGCGAAGACCGGCAGCGCGAGGCGCGCCACGTCGGCCACGATGCCGTCCCCCTTGCGGTAGCCGTCGCGGAAGAGCCCGTAGCGCAGGGCCAGGTGGACGAGGTTGTAGATCGCGAGGGTGATCACCACCGCCGGCCAGCCCACCGCCAGGGCGCCCAGCGCGGCGAGCGCGCCGAAGAAGGGGCGCAGCGCCGTCCAGAAGAAGCCGTCGCCGATGGCGGCGAGCGGCCCCTGCAAGGTGGACTTGTAGAGGACCGGGTTGCCGGCGGGCTCCTCGCCCCGCGCCACCCGCTCCTCGTGGTAAATGGTGCCGCCCAGGATGGCCGCCGCCGTGTACGGGTGGCAGTTGAAGAAGCCGAGGTGGCGCGCCAGCGCCTCGCGGCGCCGCTCGGGCTCGGGGTAGAGCGCCGCCAGCGCCGGGTCGATGGCGTAGGCGAAGCCGAGGTTCTGCATGCCGCGGCGGTTCCAGGCCGCCTGCAGGAAGAGGCTGCGCCAGAAGACCCGGAGCAGGGTGCGGGTGGGCACGGTCACGCGCGCACCCCCACCCGCCACATCACCGTGACCACCGCCGCGGCGCCGGCCACCAGGGCCGCGTAGTAGACCACCCGCGCCCGCGGCGCCCGCATCGCCTTGGCGCCGGAGGCGCAGGCCAGGCCGGAGAAGGCGAACCACCCGGTGGCGAGCGGCAGGGCGGCGAACGGGCCGAGCACCAGGCGCGGCACCGCCTCGGCGGCGAGCGCCGCGCCGATGGGGGCGAGCACCGCCGAGATGGCGAAGGGGGCGAAGAGGCCGAGCAGGTTCACCCGGGCCGCGCCGGCCGGGTCGCCGCGGGAGAGCCGCTCCTCGGCGCGCGCCGCCAGCTTCTCGTTGAGCACCTCGGTGAGCCGCTCGGCGCGCCGGCCGGCGTCGGCGAGCGGGGCGGCGATGAGCAGCGAGAGCACCGCCACCTCGGGGGTCACGCCGCCGAGCGCGCGTCCGGCGAGCACCGCTCCGCCGGCGATCGCGGCGGTGCCGAGCGCCTCGTGGACCGGCAGCGCCGCCCCGAGGTTGACCGCGCCGAGCCAGAAGAGCTCGAGCGGCGCCCCCACCAGGACGCCGCCGCCGACGTCCCCGAGGGCGAGGCCGATCAGGGTGGCGAGCGCCACCGGGCGCGCCAGCATGGCTTGCAAGAAGCCCTTGCGCTCGATGGCGGCCAGGCCGGCGAGGATGGCGACGAGGAGGTAGCTCACGCTTCCCCTGGAGTCTAACCGCCCGCGGCGGCGTTGTACCGGGCGAGCAGCGCCGCTGGCCCGGCAGGGTCGTCGGAGGGCACGGCGCGCGCCTCCACCTCGAAGCCGTCGGCCGCGGCGGCCACGACCACGTCCAGCTCCTCCTTGGAGAGGAAGACCGACGGCGTGACCGGCCGCCGGCCCTGGGCGTAGTGGACGTTGCCGAGGTTCACGCGCCGGGCCAGCGCGGGCGTGAGCCCCCCGGCGATGGCGCGGGCGAACGAGGCCACCTCGCGCAGGAGCACCAGCACCGGCTCCTTGCGGGCGGCCAGCCCGGCCCAGTCCACCTCGTCCACCCGGACCACGCGCGCCGGGAGGTCGGGCGGGAGGGCCAGGGTCATGGCGGCCTTGGCGAGCGGGCTCGAGGCGGCCGCGTCGTCGGCCACCACCACCTCGCGGACGCCCAGGCGCGGCGCCCAGGTCTCGAGGATCTGCCCGTGCAGCAGCCGGTTGTCGATGCGGACGAGCGGGATCACGCCTTGCGCTCGCCCCGGCCGCGCACGCGGAGCAGCTCGCTCGCCAGGGTGATGTTCTTCTGGCCGTAGGCGGTGAGCATCTGCGCGGTGGCCGCGAGCGGCATCTTCTCGCTGCGGCAGGTGGAGAGCTTGAGCAGCATGGGGAGGTTCACGCCGGTGAGCACCTCGATGCCGGCGTCGAGGAAGGTGAGCGCCAGGTTGGCCGGCGAGCCGCCGAACATGTCCGTGACCACCAGCACCCCGTCGCCCTGGTTCACCGCCTGGATGGCGGCGGCGAGCTGCTCGCGCGCGGTCTCCATGTCCGCCCCGGAGCCGATCGACACGGTGCGGCAGGCTTCGAGCTTCCCGACGATTGCCTCGGCCGTGCGGAGGAGCTCCTCCGCCAGACCACCGTGCGTCGCGACGACCAGACCGACCATGGCGCGAATATAGCGCTTCGCCGCTCCGGGGCAGCCCTAATCCTTCTCCACGTCGCGGTGCCAGACCCGCACCTCGTTGCCCTGCCGCTCGAGGCGGCGCGCCAGCTCGGCCGAGAGCGCCACCGAGCGGTGCCGGCCGCCGGTGCAGCCGATCGCGAGCGTGAGGTAGCTCTTCCCCTCCGCGCGGAAGCGCGGCAGCAGGAAGGCGCACAGGTCCTCCGACTTGTCGAGGAAGACTCGGGCGTCGGGCTGGGCGAGGACGTACTCGGCCACCCGGGCGTCGGTCCCCGGCAGCGGCTTCAGGTCGGGCACGAAGTACGGGTTCGGCAGGAAGCGCACGTCGAGCACCAGGTCGGCGTGGGTGGGGATGCCGTAGCGGAAGCCGAAGGAGACCACCGTCACGCCCATCCGCCGCGCCTGCCCCTCCACGAAGCGGTGGTGCACCAGCTCCTTGAGCTGGTGGACGTTGAGCTGGGAGGTGTCCACCACCTCGCCGGCCACGGCCTTGAGCGGCGCCAGGGTGGTCCGCTCGGCGGCCACCGCCTCCGGCACGCTGCGCCCCTCGCCGGAGAGCGGGTGGCGCCGGCGGGTCTCGGAGAAGCGGCGGAAGAGCGCCTCGTCGGAGGCGTCGAGGAAGATCACGTCCACCCGGGCGCCGGTGCGGCGCACCTCCTCGATGATCCGGGGCGCGTCGGGGAGGAAGCGCCCCTCGCGCGCGTCGACCACCAGCGCGATGCGCGAGACCTCGCCGGCGGTGTGCGCCGAGAGCTCGAGCAGCTTGTCGAGGAAGACGATGGGCAGGTTGTCGATGCAGTAGAAGCCGGCGTCCTCGAGGGCGCGCAGGGCGGTGCTCTTGCCCGACCCCGCCACGCCGGTGAGGATGACCACGTGCGCGTCGCGGCGCGGCGGCAGGGAGGCGATCATTCGACGTCCATCCCGCCCCCGGCGCCGCCCGGCGCGAGCGCGATGGCCCGGTTGAGCCGCTCCTGGAACTCCTTCGCCGAGTGGTGGCCCTGGAGCTTCAGCAGGTGGTTGCGCGCCGCCACCTCGACGATGGTGGTGAGGTTGCGGCCCGGCCGGACCGGGACCATGAGCAGCGGGATCTCGACGTCGAGGATGCGGAACTTCTTCTCCTCCAGGCCGAGCCGGTCGTACTCGACCGAGGGATCCCACTCCACCAGCTCGAGCACGATCTCGATCTTCTTGCGCTCGCGGATGGCGGCCACGCCGAAGAGGTCCTTGATGTTGATGATGCCGAGGCCGCGGATCTCCATGTGGTGCTTGATGATCTCGCTGCCGGAGCCGTAGACCGAGTCGGGCGTGCGCCGCTTCACGTCCACGATGTCGTCGGCCACGAGGCGGTGGCCGCGCATGACGAGGTCGAGCGCGATCTCGCTCTTGCCGATGCCGCTCTTGCCGAGGAGCAGGATGCCCACCCCGAAGACGTCGAGGAGCACCCCGTGCATCGAGGTGGAGGCGGTGAGCACGTCCTCGAGGCAGTTCTGGACACTCTCGATGAAGGTGCTGGAGAGGTGGCTGGTGCGCAGCAGGGGCACGCCCGCCTCCTCGGCGGACGCCAGCAGCTCGGGCGTGGGGTCGAGACCCTTGGTGAGGACCAGGCAGGCGATCCCCTGGCCGAAGAAGGCCCGCAGCACCTCCACCGCGCGCTCGCGCGGGAGCGTGCGCAGGTAGCTCACCTCGGTGTTCCCGAAGACCTGCAGCCGCTCCTGGTGCAGGTACTCCGTGAACCCGGCCAGCACCAGCCCCGGCTTCTGGATGCGCGAGGAGCTGATGCGGCGCGACAGCCCCTGGCGGCCCGCCAGGAGCGAGAGCCGCAGGTCGAACTTCTTGTCGTCGAGCAGTGCGCCGACCCGGATGGCATCCATCGAGGGCGAGTGTAACCGCGCGGAACGCGGGCGTCGACCAAACGGGTCCCCGGCGGCCGGGCGGCGGGCCGTCGTGCTCGTTGACCGGCCCCACCCCGGTCACTAGATTGCGCCGCCGATGCGCCTCGAGATCCTCCACCACGCCAACTGCTTCGACGGCTGCGCCTCGGCCGCCCTCTTCTCCCGCTGGTTCACCGAACGTGAATCAGGGCCGGTGGAGGTGGTCACCCGGCCGGTGCAGCACGGCCCCGGGCCGGTCTTCCCGCCCGACGCCTTCCAGGCCGACGTGAACGCGGTGGTCGACTTCCGCTACTCCCCCTCGCCGCGGCTCGACTGGTGGTTCGACCACCACGCGAGCGGCTTCCCCACCCCCGCCGACCGGGCCGCCTTCGAGGCCGACCACGGCGGCCAGAAGTTCTGGGACCCGGGCGCCCCCTCCTGCACCGGGTTCATCGCCCGGGTGCTCGGCGAGCGGTACGGCTGGCGCCCCCCGGAGCTGGAGGAGCTGATCCGCTGGGCCGACGTCATCGACGCCGCCCGCTTCCCCTCGGCGGCCATGGCGGTGCGGCTCGAGGAACCGGCGCTCCGGATCATGACGCTCCTCGAGGTCAGCCGCGACCCGGCGCTGCAGCCCCGGATGATCGCCGCCCTCTCGCGGGAGCCGCTCGCCCGCATCGCCGCCGAGCCCTGGGTGGCCGAGCCCCTGGTCCCGATCCTGGAGCGCCACTTCCGCTCCATCGACACGGTCCGGAAACATGCCCGGATGGAGGGTGGCGTGGTCCACGTCGATCTGTCCGAAACGGGGCTGGAGGCGGCCAACAAGTTCATCGCCTACGATCTCTTCCCGCGGGCCCGTTACACTGTGGTGGTGTCGCGGGACCCCAAGCGGACGAAGATCTCGGTGGGCTCGAACCCCTGGTCGGCCGTTCCCCGGACGCACGACATCTCCAAGATCTGCGAGCGGTACGGCGGCGGCGGGCACCCGGTGGTCGGGGCGGTCTCGCTCCCGCCCGACCGCGTCGACGACGCCCGCCGCGTCGCCCTCGAGATCCTTCGTGAGCTGCAGGACGGCTCGGAGCCGCGCCCATGACCCCTGGCCAGTACATCCTGGTCGTCGACGACGACGACGACTTCCGCGAGGCGCTCGGCGAGGTGCTCACCGAGGCCGGCTACCCGGTGCAGCAGGCCGAGAACGGCGAGGTGGCGCTGAAGCGCGTCCAGGAGGAGGCCCCGGGGATGGTGCTCCTCGACCTCAAGATGCCGGTCCTCGACGGCTGGGGCGTGATGGAGCGCATGCGCGGCGACGCCCGCAGCGCGGCGGTGCCCATCCTCATCCTCTCCGCTTACGGCTTCGAGTGGGAGGCCGAGCTGCTCGGGGCGCAGGGCTACATCCCGAAGAGCGTCGGCATGGACGAGATCCTCGAGCGCGTGCGCAAGGCGGCCGGTCCGCCGCCGATGCGGCACTGAACGCCGGATCTCACCCCCTCCCTGACCCTCCCCCGCTCCGCGGGAGAGGGAAAGAGGAGCCCTCCCCCTCCCCGTCGCACGGGGAGGGACGGGGAGGGGCGACCACGGGGCGCTCCACGTCTCACCCCCTCCCTGACCCTCCCCCGCTCCGCGGGAGAGGGAAGGAGGAGCCCTCCCCCTCCCCGTCGCACGGGGAGGGACGGGGAGGGGCGGCCACGAAGCCCGCTCGACCACCCCCTCAGTGCACCGAGGCCGCCGGCCCCTCGACCCAGGCCGGCGGCTGCTCGGTGGAGAGATCGAGGACGCGGAACTTGCGGTCGAGCTGGCTTCGCAGGAGGGGGACGGCGACGTTGTAGATGGGCACGCCCTTCGGCGTGCGCGCCTCGAGCTGGCCGTGGTGGGCGTGGCCGTGGAAGACCGCCAGCGCGCCGAAGGCGTCCACCGGGGCGGCGATGCGGGTGGTGCCGAGGAACGGGTAGAGCCCGGGGTTCTCGCCCTGGCAGGTGGCGGCCACCGGGGCGTAGTGCATGATCACCACCCGCAGCGAGGTCTCGAGCTGCGCCAGCGCCGCCTCGAGCTTCAGCGCCTCGGACACCGCCTCCTGCACGAAGGCCTTCACCACCGGCTCGCCGAAGGCCTGCAGCGTGCCGCCGTCGAAGCCGCCCCCGAACCCCTTCACCCCGGCCACCCCCAGCCGCCGGTCGAGGAGCGCGTGGTCGCCGTCGAGGATCGAGATGCCGGCCTGGCGCAGGATGGCGCAGACCTCCTTCACCTGCCCGGCCTCGAAGTCGTGGTTGCCGAGCACCGCCGCGCAGGGCACCCGCAGCCCCTCGAAGGCCTCGGCGAGCGTCCTCGCCTCCTCCGGCAGCCCGCGGTCGGTGAGGTCGCCGCAGAGGACGAGCCCCTCGGCCTCGCCGTTCACCGCCCGGACGAACTCCCGGAACCGCCCGTGCTGATCCTCCCGGCAGTGGAGGTCACCGGCCGCCGCCAGCCGGAAGGTCTTCGGGTTGCCCGCCATTGGCCGCCTCGCTCCTCCCCCGCCGCCGCTCCTCGTAGCGGCGCCCGTCCTCGTAGCCCAGCTCGTCGAGGGCGTGGCGGTACTGGACCCTGCTCAGCAGGTTGCCGCGGCAGATCGGCCGGTCCCAGTCGCCCTCGGCGCGCTCGGCCAGCGTGCGGGCGCAGAGATCCGCGACCACCCAGCCCGGCACCTTGGTGCGCTCGCTCGGGTAGGCGTAGAGGTAGTGGGAGAGCTGCGCGAAGAGCACCTGCCAGTGCCGGTCGAACCGCTCGAGCAGCCGCCGCCAGTCGAGCTCCTCGCCCACCGCGCGGATCAGGTTGGCGACGTCGGCGCCGTCGTAGCGCTCGCGCTCGCAGACGAAGGCCTTGGACCAGATGATCTCCTCGGGCGGCGCGAGCAGCACCGGGACCCCCATCACCAGCCCCTCGCGCGCGTGGGTGAACCAGCCCGCGTCCACCACCGCCACGCCGTTGCCCGAGGAGAAGATGAGGTCCACGAAGTAGTCGCCGGCGTAGGCCTTGCCGATCCAGCCCGGGTCGGTGAGCTCGGTGCGGAACCCGGCCCGCTCGAGCACCTCGAAGGCGTGCTCCAGGTCCCGCTCCTCGAGGAAGACGTCGAGGTCCTTGGTGTCGCGGAACTGGCCGGTGTACTCGAAGAACGCGTACGCCCCGGCGACCACGAAGGGCACCCCGGCGTCGCGGAGCGCGCGCAGCGCCAGCGCCCTCGCGTCGAGCTCGGCGCGGCAGCGTCCGCCGGTGGCCAGCTCCTCGCCTGCGCGAGAGGGAGGAATCATCCCTGTAGACTAGGGACTGCCTCGCGCGCGGGGGAGCGGCGCGGAGCGCCCGCTCCCAGGGCACCCGCCTCGGCGCCCGTTCCCCGGGAGCGGCGCGCGCTCAGCGGCCGCGGCGCGCCGAGGCCGGCACCACCGCGTCCTCGCCGAACTTCTCCGCCAGCGCGTCCAGCGCGGCGTTGAGCCGCTCCCGCTTCTCCCGCCCGGGCGGCGGCGGCGCGGCGAAGAGCCCGAGCTGCTCGCGCTCGCCCGCCCCGAAGCCGCTCACCGAGACGCCGGTGAGCCGGACGGGCCGGGAGAGATCCGCCCGGGCGAGCTGGGCCACGGCCGCCTCGTAGATGGCGAGCCCGTCGTCCTGGGGCGCGTCGAGCGTCACCCGGCGCGTGACCAGCGTGAAGTCGGCGTACTTCACCTTGAGCGTCACCACGCGGCCGGCCAGCCCCGCGGCCCGCAGCCGGCGCGCCACCCGCTCCGCCTGCCCGCGCAGCCAGGGCAGGAGCGCCTCCGCGCCGGCGAGGTCCTCCTCGAAGGTCTCCTCGGCCCCCACGCTCTTCGACTCCTCGTCCGGCACCACCGGGCGCGGGTCCTCGCCGCGGGCGAGCGCGGCGAGCCAGGCCGCCGCCGAGTCGCCGAGCGCGGCCGCGAGCCGGGCCGGATCGGCGCGGGCGAGGTCGCCGATGGTGGCGACGCGCAGCCGCGAGAGCGCGGCCTCGGTGACGCGGCCCACGCCCCAGAGCCGCCCCACCGGCAGCGGGGCGAGGAAGGCCGCGGTGCCGCCCGGCGGGACCACCGTGAGGCCGTCGGGCTTGCCGAGGTCGCTCGCGATCTTGGCCGCGAACTTCACCTCGGCGACGCCCGCCGACACGGTGAGCCCGGTCTCCTCCTTCACCTCGCGCCGCAGCCGCCGCGCGATCTCCACGCCGCCGCCGAAGAGCGCCCGGCTCGCGGTGACGTCGAGGAAGGCCTCGTCGAGCGAGAGCGGCTCGACGAGCGGCGTCACCCGCCGGTAGACCCCGAAGACCTGGTCGGAGAGGGCGCCGTAGCGGTCGAAGCGCGGCGGGAGGTACACGCCGGCCGGGCAGAGCTGGCGCGCCCGCGCCGTGGGCATGGCCGACCGGACGCCGAAGCGCCGCGCCTCGTAGCTCGCGGCGCAGACCACCCCCCGGCTCGAGGGGCCGGCGACGATCACCGGGCGGCCGCGCAGGGACGGATCGTCGAGCTGCTCCACCGACGCGTAGAAGGCGTCGAGGTCGAGGTGCAGGATGGCGCGGGCCGGCTCCACTCCCCTCCTGTACCAGAGCGGGACGACGGGCGCCGCCGCCCCGGCCCCGAACGGTCCGACCGTGCGCGTCATACCCACATCGGCTTCCCTCCCAAGATTCGGCTTGATATGCAGATCGACGTGTCCGACCCCTCCCCGAGCAACTCCCCGAGCAGCGCTCGTCCTCCCGGCGGAATCGCCGACCGCCTCTGGCAGGCCGCCCGCGTGGAGTTCGCGCTCCGCGGCTACCACGGCGCGCGGGTGCAGGGGATCGCGCGGCGCGCCGGCTGCAACGTGGCCCTGCTGTACCGCCACTGGCCCTCGAAGAAGGGGCTGTACCTGGAGATCGTCCGCTCGATCTGCATCGAGGTGAACCAGATCCTCGACCAGGCGGTGACGCGCGAGGAGGGCGCGGTGGGCATGGTGCGCGCCTACCTCGACGCCATGCTGGCCGACGGCCAGGGCGCGCAGATCCTGATGCGCGAGTACCTCGACGGCAGCCCCTTCGTCCTGCAGCTCATGCAGGAGGACCCGGCGATGGCGTCGCCGCTCGGACGCTACACCCACGCCTTCGTGGAGGGGCCGGAGGAGAAGCGGCTGCGCCCCGAGCTCAACCCGCGGCTGGCGCTCATCACCGTGAGCGGCTTCGCCTCGCTCATCTCCGCCTCGCGCACGGCGGCCCAGCCCTTCCTCGACGGGCCGATCACGATCGAGACGCGCAAGGAGCACCTCGCCGAGGTGCTGCTGCACGGGCTGCTGCGCGCCACCACCGGCAGCTAGAGCCGGGCGCTTTCGCTCCGGGCCGGCCGGCGTTAAGGTCCGGCGCCATGCAAACCACCGACGTCGTCGTCATCGGAGCGGGCGTGCAGGGTTGCGCCGCCGCCCTGCGGCTCGCCCAGGCGGGCCTGAAGGTCACCGTCCTCGAGCGCAGCATCCCCGGCGCCGAGGCCTCCAGCGCCGCGGGCGGGATCCTCTCTCCGGGCGTGGAGGCCCAGGAGCCCTCGCCCTTCTACGACCTCTGCGCCGCCTCGCTGCGCCGCTACCCCGGGTTCGCGGCCGAGGTGGAGCGGATCTCCGGCATGTCGGTGGGCTACCGCGTCGGCGGCACGCTCGAGGTGGCCCTCGACGACGACCACGCGCGGGTCCTCGCCGCCCGCGCCCCGGCGCTCTCCCGCATCGGCGCCAAGGTGGAGGTGATCGACGGGGACGAGGTGCGGCGGCTCGAGCCCGGGATCTCGCCCGAGACCCGCGGCGCGCTCTGGTTCGTGGACGAGGCCTCGCTCGACCCGCGCCTGCTCGTGAAGGCGCTGGCGGTGGCGGCGGCGCGCGTGGGCGCCACCTTCGTCACCGGCATCGTGCGCCGCGTCGCCGTCGAGAACGGCCGCGCGGTGGGCGTGGACCACGAGACGGGCCGCATCTCGGCCGGCGCGGTGGTGCTCGCGGCGGGCGCGTGGTCGATGCTGGTGGAGGGGAACGGGCTGCCCGCCAACGCGGTCCACCCGGTGCGGGGGCAGATGCTGCTCCTCGACACCCGGCCGCCGCTGCTCAGCCGGGTCTGCTTCTCGGACAAGGGCTACCTCGTCCCGCGCAGCGACGGCCGCGTGCTCTGCGGCTCCACCATGGAGGACGCCGGCTTCGAGAAGGCGGTCACCGCCGGCGGCATGGCGCGCGTGCTGGAGATGGCGCTCGAGCTCGCCCCGCCGCTCGCGAAGGCGCCGTTCCTCGACTGCTGGTCGAACTTCCGGCCGGCCTCGCCGGACGGCTCTCCCGTCCTCGGCGCGGGCGCCGTCCCCGGGCTCTTCTACGCCGCCGGCCACACCCGCAACGGCGTGCTCCTCACGCCCATCTCGGCCGACAGCGTGTCGGCGCTGGTGCTCGGGAAGGCGCCGCCGGTGGACCTGGCGCCGTTCTCGCCGACGCGGCTGGCACCGCGGTAGAAGCCGGCCGGCGCGGCGTGGCCGCCCCTCCCCCGCCCCTAACGATCCCACACAAGTTGATGGGAGCGCCCCGGGTGTGATCTACGACCGGGATGGCAAAGCGGCCGCAGCGGTCCAAGAGGCGGGTGGTCCGGGAGGAACTGGCCGGGGTCGATCTCGGT
>JAJXVM010000294.1 GCA_021782135.1 Myxococcales bacterium
CACGTCGCCCGGGTCCCCCGCAACCTCGCGCAGCCGGTCTTCTTCTCGGTGCTGATCATCCTGCTGGTCTACGTGCCGGTGCTCTCGCTCACCGACGTGGACGGGAAGATGTTCCGCCCCATGGCGCTCACGGTGGTCTTCGCCCTCCTCACCTCGCTGCTCCTCTCGCTCACGTACGTGCCGGCGGCCGCGAGCCTCTTCCTGCGGGCGAAGGACGTCCCCGAGCGGCCGCCGCCGCTGGTCCGGCTGGTGGACCGGCTCTACCGGCCGTTCCTCGGGTTCTCGGTGCGGCGCCCCTGGGCGGTGCTGGCCGGCTCGCTGGCGCTCCTCGCCGCCGGGCTGCTCCTCTTCCGCCGGGCCGGCTCGGAGTTCGTCCCGCAGCTCGACGAGGGGGACCTGGTGGTGCAGACCACCCGCGCCGCCGACGTGAGCCTCGAGACGGCGGTCCGCGAGGCGGGCCGGCTCGAGCGCGCGGTGCTCTCGAGCGTGCCCGAGGTCTCGCGGGTGGTCTCGCGCGTGGGCAGCCCGGCGGTGGCCACCGACATCATGGGGCTCGAGCAGGCCGACGTGTTCATGACCCTGAAGCCGCGCGCCGCCTGGCGCGAGGGGCTCGACCGCGACGCCCTCATCGGCCAGATCGAGAAGGCCGTCCTTGGGCGGGCGCCGGGCGCGGACCTCTCGTTCACGCAGCCCATCCAGATGCGCTTCAACGAGCTCCTGGGCGGGTCGGTGGCCGACGTGACGGTGAGCGTCTACGGCGAGGACCTGGCCGAGCTGCGCCGGACCGCCGAGTCCCTGGCGGCGGTGGTGAGCCGGCAGTCGGGGGCCGAGGACGTGCGCATCCTCGCGCCCCCGGCCGTCTCGCTGCTCGAGGTGCGGCCGCGCCCGCTCGACGCCTCGCGCGCCGGCTTCACGGTCCGCTCGGTGCTCGACGCCGTCCAGGCGGTCCGGACCGGGATCGAGGTCGGCGCCACCTACGAGGGCTCGCTGCGCATCCCCATCCTGCTGCGGCTCGGGGGCGCGGCGAGCGCCTTCACGCTCCCCGACCTGACGCTCCCGGCGCCCACCGGGGGGCTGGTGCGGCTGTCGAGCGTGGCCGACGTGGTCCAGGAGAGCGCGCCCTCGCTCATCTCGCGCCAGGACGCGCAGCGCCGGCTGGTGGTCGGCTTCAACGTGCGCGGGGCCGACCTCGGCAGCGTGGTGGCGGCGGCGCAGGCCTCGGCGGACCGGGACGTGCCGGTGCCGCGCGGCTACCGGCTGGAGTGGGGCGGGCAGTACCAGACCCTGCAGGCGGCGAAGCGCCGCCTCACGGTGGTCATCCCGGTGGTGCTGGCGGGCATCGTGGTGGTGCTGCTCTTCGCCTTCCGGCGGCCGCGCCCGGCGGCCGTCATCTTCCTCAACGTGCCCTTCGCCTCGGTGGGCGGGATGCTGGCGCTCGCCGCCCGCGGCATGCCGGTCTCCATCTCGGCGGCGGTGGGGTTCATCGCCCTGTCCGGCGTGGCGGTGCTGAACGGGGTGGTGCTCATGACCCGCCTCCTGGCGCTCGAGGAGGAGGGGCAGAGCCCCGCCGAGGCGGCGGCGGGCGCCGCCCGCGAGCGCGCCCGGCCGGTGCTCATGACCGCGCTGGTGGCGGCGCTGGGCTTCATCCCCATGACGCTCGCCACCGGGGTGGGCAGCGAGGTGCAGCGCCCGCTCGCGACGGTGGTCTGCGGCGGGCTGGTGACGAGCACCATCCTCACGCTGCTGGTGCTGCCGGCGCTCTACCCGTGGCTCGCCGGCCGCCCGGGGCCCGCGCCGCGGCCGCCGACGCTCGACGAGGCGGAGGAGACGATCGCCTGAGGCCCGACCGCTACCGCTCCACCCCTCGCGGGAACCTCCGCGGCTCGATGCGCTCGAGCCCGCCCATGTACGGCCGGAGCGCCGGGGGCACGATCACCGTGCCGTCCGCCTGCTGGTACTGCTCGAGGATCGCGACCACCGTGCGCCCCACCGCCACGCCCGAGCCGTTGAGGGTGTGGCACAGCCGCGGCTTGCCGCCCGCGCCGCGGTAGCGCACGCGGATGCGGCGCGCCTGGAACTCCTCGCAGTTGGAGACCGAGCTGATCTCGCGGAAGGTCCCCTGGCCCGGGCACCAGACCTCGATGTCGTAGGTCTTGGAGGACGAGAAGCCCATGTCGCCCGCGCAGAGCAGCACCACCCGGTGGTGCAGGTCGAGCCGGCGCAGCACCTCGCAGGCGTCCTCCACCATCTTCTGGTGCTCCGCCTCGCTCTCCTCCGCCTTGGCGAACTTCACCAGCTCCACCTTGTGGAACTGGTGCTGGCGGATGAGGCCGCGGGTGTCCTTGCCGCTCGCGCCCGCCTCGGCGCGGAAGCAGGGGGTGAAGGCGCAGTAGGAGATGGGGAGGTCCTCGCCCTCGAAGATCTCGTCCCGGTGCATGTTGGTGACCGGCACCTCGGCGGTGGGGATGAGGTAGAGCGGCTCCGCGCCGGCGGTCTTGAAGAGATCCTCCTCGAACTTCGGGAGCTGGCCGGTGCCGGTCATGGTCTCGCGGGTGACGAGGTACGGCGGCAGGATCTCGGTGTAGCCGCGCGAGCCGTGCACGTCGGCGAAGAAGGAGACGAGCGCCCGCTCCAGCCGCGCGCCCGCGCCCTTGTAGATGGTGAAGCGCGCGCCGGACAGCTTGGCGGCCTGGTGCCACTCGAGGATCCCGAGCGCCTCGCCCAGGTCCCAGTGCGGCTTCGGCTGGAACTCGAAGCTGGGCGGCGCTCCCCAGCGCCGGACCTCCACGTTGGCCTCGGCGTCGGCGCCGTCGGGCACCGAGTCCTGCGGCGGGTTGGGGACCAGGAGCAGCTGCTGCTCGATCTCGCCCTCCACCGCGGCCAGCTCCTCCTCCTTCGCCTTCACCTGCTCGCCGAAGGCGCGCGCCGCCGCCCGGGCCTGCTCGCCGGCGGCCTTGTCGGTCCGCATGAGCTCGCCCACGCGCTTGTTTGCCGCCGACTGCTCCTTCTTGAGCCCCTCCAAGGCCACGTTCAGCTCGCGCCGCCGCCCGGCCAGCGCCTTCACCGGACCCAACAGGGCCGAGGCTTCAGGCCCGCGACGCGCGAGCCTTTTTTCGACGGCCTCCGGGTCGGCGATCACGGACTTGAGGTCAAGCATCCGCAACCCTTATTCTTTAACCTTCGGAGGGGCAAGAGGGTCTTTGCCCTCGTGAGAGCGGCGAACCCCATGACCGAGACTCGAGAGCCGACCGATCGGTCCCGCCGCTTCAAGCTGCTCCACGGCGGCGCGGAGGGAGGGGCCGAGGACGCCGGGCTGGTCCGCTCCTTCCTCTCCGGCGACGACGACGCCCTCGGCCAGCTCTTCGCCCGGCACGAGCGCCTGGTCCTCTCGCTGGTCCGCCGCTACGCCACCGGCCCCGACGACGCCGCCGACCTCGTGCAGCGCACCTTCCTGCGCGCGCTGGTCGCGGCGCGCCGCAGCTTCGAGCTGCGCCACGCCGACGAGGTCCCCTTCCGCGCCTGGCTGGTGCGCATCGCCGTCAACCTCGGCAAGAACCACCAGCGCGACCTCGCCCGCTGGCGTCGCGCGCCCGTCGAGGCCGTGGACGAGTCGTTCCACAGTCCGCCGGTCGGGACCGACGAGCTCGAGAAGCAGGAGCGCGCCCGGCGGGTGCGCGAGGCGGTGCTGAAGCTGCCCCGCCGACAGCGCGCCGTGCTCCAGCTCCGCATCGACTCCGAGCTCCCCTTCGACGAGATCGCCGCGGTCCTCGGCATCACCGCCAACAACGCCAAGGTCCACTTCCACCACGCCACGCGGCGCCTGCGCGAGCTGGTGGGCGAGCGGCGGGAGGAGACGCCGTGAACCGCTGCGAGGAGATCCTGCCCCTCCTTTCCTGCCGTGCCTCGGGACCGCTCGATCCCGACGACGAGGCGGTGGTCGCGGAACACCTCGAGCAGTGCGAGTCCTGCCGCGCCGAGCTGGAGCGCGAGGAGGCGCTGCTCGCGGAGCTGGCCCTCCCGCCGCCCTCGCCCGAGCTCTCGGCCGCGGTGGAGCGTCTCCCGGGCCGCACCGCCATGCAGTGGCGAAGGGGCGAGCGCCGGCGCCACCGGGGCCTGCAGCTGCTCGGCGCCTCGGCGGCCGCGGCGGCGCTCATCGCGAGCGTCCTCGCCCCGGCCTGGCTGAGGGATCGCGCCTACACCCGCGCCCACGCTCCCGGGCAGCTGGCCGCCGCCGCCGCGCCGCT
>JAJXVM010000295.1 GCA_021782135.1 Myxococcales bacterium
TGTTTTTGCCGCGCATCGCGCGCTACGGCAAACAATTGCGCTAAGGCCTCGCCATCCCCGGCTTCGATCAATTGCTTGATGCGCGCCAGCTCGGCTTCATAGCCAGCGAGTTGCTTCAGCAGCGCGAGGCGCTTTCCATAGATGTCGTCGCTGGCCAGGTGGCTCAAGCCCGTCAGGTTCAGTCCCGGTCGCCCTTCCACAATTCCCGCCGGCCGCCGTCCCCCCGCTCCCCCCGGCCCCCGAGGCCAGCTTCGAGCCGGATCTCGCCCCGGAGCCGTTCCCGCCGAGGCCGGCCGTCGCGGCGCCCGGTCGCCGTCCGGCCCCGCGGCCGATCGAGCCGGAGCCGGTGCTCGAAGCGGAGCCGGTACTGGAAGCGGAGCCGGTACTGGAAGGCGAGCAGGCGCTCGAGGCCGGCATCGTGCTCGATCCGGAGCCGCTGCTCGAGACCGAGCCCGTCCTGCAGGGCGAGCCGGTCCTGGAGACCGAGCCGGTGCTGGACCTCGAGCCGTTGCCGCGGGGCTCCCCGGTCGAGGCGGAGGCGTTCGACATCGAGATCGACACCGGGGATCTCGGGGAGGAGCCCGGACTCGACGACCTCTCGCCGGCCCCTCCGGCCGGCGCGGCCCGTCCCCCGCCTCCTGCCTTCGGCGCGCCCTTCGCGCAAAGCGGGCGCGGGGACCTCTTCGGCGCGCCGAGCGGCGACCTCGGCGCCGATCCGTTCGGGCTCGAGAGCGCTCCCCGCGAGGAGGCGCCGCTCGAGCTGGGCGCCGCGCCCCTCGATCCGGGCGAGCCGATGGAGCTGGGTGTCTCCCTCCCCGACGCGGGCGTGCCCGAGTTCGAGCGGAACGCCCCGCCCCCGCCCGGGCTCTCCGCCGAGCCGGTGGAAGGGCTGGCCTTCGAGGCGGAGGCTTCCGCGGAGTTCGAGCTCGAGCCGGCGGCCGAGGCCGCCCAGCGGCGCGCTCCGGCGTTCGCGCCCCCCGCGCCGGCCGCCCCGCGCCCGGGCCGGGAGGAGCCGCTCCTCGCCCCGCCGCCCCGTCCCGTCGAGGAGGCCTTCGCCGAAGCCACGAGCGTGCCCTTCGAGGAGGCCGGGCTCGCGCCCGAGCCGTTCGCCGGGGCCGCCGACGGCGGCGAGGCGGCGCTGCGCGCCGCGCTCTCGGCGGCCTCCCGCGAGGTGATCGAGAAGATCGCCTGGGAGGTGGTGCCGCAGCTCGCCGAGGCGATCCTCCGCGAGCGGGTCGATGAGGTCGTGAAGGAAAAGCTCGGGCGCTGACCGCCCGCGCGTCCACCCACAGCGCAGCAGCCGTCGCGCGGGCCGTCCGCCGCGCGCCGGACGACGAGGGAGAGGGAAGTGGCAGAAGAGTCGAGGGCAGAGGGAGCGGTGGAGCTGGCGAAGGCCTACGACCACCGCGAGGTGGAGGGGCGCTGGTACCGCTTCTGGACGGAGCGCGGCTACTTCCACGCCGACGAGCGCGACCGGTCGCGGCCGCCGTTCTCCATCGTGCTGCCGCCGCCCAACGTCACCGGCTCGCTCCACCTCGGCCACGCCCTCACGGCCACCCTGCAGGACGTCCTCTGCCGCTGGAAGCGGATGAGCGGCTTCAACGTGCTCTGGCTCCCCGGCACCGATCACGCCGGCATCGCCACGCAGATGATCGTGGAGAAGGAGGTCCAGCGCACCGAGGGCAAGAGCCGGCACGACCTCGGCCGGGCCGAGTTCCTGGAGCGGATCTGGGCCTGGAAGGAGAAGAGCGGCTCGCGCATCGGCGAGCAGCACCAGGCGCTCGGCGCCTCGCTCGACTGGGAGCGCGAGCGCTTCACCATGGACGAGGGGCTCTCGCGCGCGGTGCGCGAGGTGTTCGTGCGCCTCCACGAGGAGGGGCTCGTCTACCAGGACGAGAAGCTCATCAACTGGTGCCCCCGCTGCCGGACCGCGCTCTCCGACCTCGAGGTGAACCACGAGGAGGCGCACCGGGGCGAGCTCTGGAGCTTCGCCTATCCGCTCGTCGAGCCTGCCGGGGCGGTGGCCGAGATCGTGGTCGCCACCACCCGCCCGGAGACCATGCTCGGCGACACCGCCGTCGCGGTGCACCCCGACGACGAGCGCTACCGCGCCCTGGTCGGCCGGAAGGTCCGGCACCCGATCACCGGCCGCGAGATCCCCATCGTCGCCGACGCCATCCTGGTGGATCCCGCCTTCGGCACCGGCGCGGTGAAGGTCACCCCGGCGCACGACTTCAACGACTTCGAGGTGGGGAAGCGCCACGGCCTCGAGCTCGTCACGGTCATCGACCAGGACGGGAAGATGACCGCCGCGGCGGGGCCGCTCGCCGGCCTGGACCGGTTCGCCGCCCGCAAGGAGGTGAAGCGGCTGCTCGCCGAGGCCGGGCTGGACCGCGGCGAGAAGGCGCACGTGCTGCCGCTCGGGCGTTGCCAGCGCTGCGAGACGGTGCTCGAGCCGCTCATCTCGAAGCAGTGGTACGTGAAGATCGCCCCGCTGGCCGCGCCGGCCATCCGCGCGGTGCAGGAGGGCCGGACCCGCTTCGTCCCGGAGCAGTGGACCAACACCTACATGTCGTGGATGAACAACATCCACGACTGGTGCATCAGCCGCCAGCTCTGGTGGGGCCACCAGATCCCGGCCTGGTACTGTCCGGACGGCCACGTCACCGTGGCCCGCGAAGCTCCCGAGGCGTGCGCCACCTGCGGCAAGCGCGAGCTGCGGCAGGACGAGGACGTCCTCGACACCTGGTTCTCCTCGGGCCTCTGGCCGTTCTCGACGCTCGGCTGGCCGGACGCCACCGAGACGCTGAAGACCTTCTACCCGACCTCGGTGATGGAGACCGGGCACGACATCATCTTCTTCTGGGTGGCCCGGATGATGATGATGGGGCTTCACTTCATGGAGGACGTCCCCTTCCGCGTCGTCTACCTGCACCCGATGGTGCGCGACGAGAAGGGCCAGAAGATGTCCAAGACCAAGGGGAACGTCATCGACCCCCTGGTCATCACCGAGCAGCACGGCGCCGACGCGCTCCGCTTCACGCTCGCGGCACTCACCGCGCAGGGGCGCGACATCAAGCTCGCCAAGGAGCGGATCGAGGGCTACCGCGCCTTCGCGAACAAGCTCTGGAACGCGAGCCGCTTCGCCTTCATGAACCTCGCCGGCTACTCCTGGGCGGAGGGGGACGCGGCGCGGCTCGGCGGGGGTCCGGCGGAGCGCTGGATCCTGGCGCGGCTGCGGCGGGCGGTCAACGAGACCCTCGACGCGCTCGAGGGCTACCGGTTCAACGACGCCGCCAACGCCGTCTACGCCTTCGTCTGGCACGAGCTCTGCGACTGGTACATCGAGCTCTCGAAGGAAGCGCTTTACGGCGACGACCCCGGCAAGAAGCGGGCCGCCCAGGCGGTGCTGGCCCACTGCCTCGAGACCGCGCTGCGGCTGCTGCACCCCATCATGCCCTTCATCACCGAGGAGCTCTGGCAGACGCTCCGCCAGGTGGTGGGGGCCGAAGGCTGGGCCGACTCGATCATGGTCGCGCCGTACCCCGGGCGCGGGCCGCTGGACGAGGAGGCGGAGCGCGGGTTCGGGCCGGTGCTGGGGATCGTGGACGCGCTCCGGAACATCCGCGGCGAGATGAACATCCCGTTCAAGGTGCCGCTGCGCGACGTGGAGCTGGGCGCGCTCGAGCCGGCCGCCTGGCGCACGGTGGGGGAGGAGCTGCCCCGGATCGTGCGCCTCGCCAACGTGCAGGGGATCACCCGCGCGCCGGCCGGGGAGGGCCTGCCGCGCCGCAAGGGCAGCGCCGCCGGCGTCGGCTCGGGGTTCGAGGTGAGCGTCCCCCTGGCCGGCATCGTGGACATGGCGGGCGAGCAGGCCCGCATCGGCAAGGAGCTTTCGAAGGTGGAGTCCGACCTCGCCGGCATCGAGAGGAAGCTCGCCAACCCGAGCTTCGTCGAGAGGGCGCCGGCCGAGGTGGTGGAGAAGGACCGCGCCCGCGCGGAGGAGCTGCGCGGGAAGCGGAAGAAACTCGAGGAGCATCGCGCGATGCTCGAGGAGGCCGAGATGGAGCAGCCCAAGGAGCAGCTGGAGACGGTGAGCAACGAGACCCCGGCGGCGCCGGTGGAGACCGCGCCCGCGACCGCCCCTGCGGTGGAGGCGCCCCCGGCCCCGGAGCCCGAGGTCCCGGTCGTCGCGGTCGCGCCGGAGGCGAAG
>JAJXVM010000296.1 GCA_021782135.1 Myxococcales bacterium
GGGCGGCCCCCGCCCTGCCAGCGGGACTCGCCCTGTGGAGCGGCCGGTGCCGGGCGCGCCGGCCGCGGAACGACGTACGACTGACCCCGGCCGGGAGCGACGGAGGGGGGCGGCTGCGACGGCCGGCCGGTCCAGGGCTGGCCGGGCGCCGAGCGCCACGGAGTGGCCGGGCCCGGACGCTGCGGCTCCGCGGCGCCGGGACGCTGCGGGGCGAAGGCCGAGCTCGATCCGCCGCGACGGACCGGCACCGGGCGGGCTTCCGGCCGGTAGACCGGAACGACGCCTGGGCGCGCCACGCTCCCCATCCGAGCGGGGCTCGAGACGCCGACGATGCGAGCGGGCGCGATGGTCCGCCCGGTGCGCTGCTCGACGAAGCGGTGGGCCGGACCGCCCCACGCCGGCGCCGGCGCGCCGAACTGCGCGCTGCGTGGGGGGGCCGGACGGGTGGCGTGGAACCAGCGCGGGACATACGCGGGCGCGTACGCGGCGCTGTAGACCGGGTACCCCGCGAAGCGGTTGCAGGGCACGAAGGTCCAGTAGCTGTAGTACGCCGGGTAGTTGGTCATGTAGACCGAGAAGCCCGGCGAGAGCGGCGCCCAGCCGATGGCGTCCGCGCCATACCGCCAGCTGACCCATGCCGGCGCCCACTGGTAGCCGGGCACCCACGACCAGCCGTAATAGCCGTCGTAGACCCAGCGGCCGTAGTGGTACGCCGCCCAGCCCCAGGGCTCGTCCGACTGCCAGAACCAGCCTTCGTTCGTCCAGGACCAGCTTCCGTAGTAATACGGGCGCCATCCGGCGGCGACGCGCAGCGGGCGCCAGGCCCGCCCGTAGGCGCCGAGCGTGACCCACTGACCGTAGGGCGCCAGGCCGTCGTGGAAGGTCTCGAAGCTCACCGCCGCGCCGGGCGTGGCCATGTCCACCCGGACGTCCACCTGCGGCTCGGACGGAGACGGAGGCTGGTATTCGTACCCCTCCTCGCCTTCCTGGTACTCGGGCGCCTGGTCGTAGCCCTGGTCGTCGTCGTCGGGGTCCGCGAAGGCTGCGCGCGGCAGCGTCAGGGCCGCCAGGCTCGCGATGAGGGCAAGTTGCCGGAACATGGTGACCTCCCGTTCCGAGACGCGCGGCGCCCCGGGGAACCGTCACCCGTTCTCTTAGCAAACCAGGTGCCGCCCAGGGAACGCGAAAGGCCTGGGCTTTCCAGGCCTTCGCGGCGTTGCTCGGCGGCACGGTGTGTCAGGCGAGCTTCTTTTCCTTCTCGAAGGACAGCAGCGGCGGCTCCTTGTTCAGGATGACGCCCTCCGTGACCTTGCACTCCTTCACGCCCTCCCGGTAGGGGATGTCGTACATGATGTCGAGCATCGCCTGCTCGAGGATGGCGCGCAGGCCGCGAGCTCCGGACTTCCGGCGCATCGCCTCCCGGGCGGTGGCCCGCAGCGCCTCCTTGGTGAAGGAGAGCTTCACCTTCTCCATCTCGAAGAGCTTCACGTACTGCTTGGTGAGCGCGTTCTTCGGCTGGGTGAGGATGGTGACGAGATCCTCCTCGGAGAGGTCGGCGAGGGTGGCGATCACCGGCACGCGCCCGACGAACTCGGGGATCATCCCGAACTTCACGAGGTCGGTCGGCTCCACCTTCGCGAGCAGCTCGCCGAGCGAGACGTCGTCCTTCTTCTCGATCCGGGCGCCGAAGCCCAGCCCACGGACTCCCACGCGCCGGCGGATGGCCTGCTCGATCCCGCAGAAGGCGCCACCCACGATGAAGAGGACGTTGCTGGTGTCGACCTGGATGTACTCCTGCTGGTTGTACTTCTTGCCGCCGCGCGGCGTGACGTTGGCCCGGGTCCCCTCGATGATCTTGAGGAGCGCCTGCTGGACGCCCTCCCCGCCCACGTCGCGGGTCGGCGACGGGGTGTCCCCCTTGCGCGCGATCTTGTCGATCTCGTCGATGTAGACGATGCCGCGGGCCGCCTTCTCCACGTCGTAGTCGGCGTTGTGGAGCAGGTTCTGGATGATGTTCTCGACGTCCTCGCCCACGTACCCCGCCTCGGTCAGGCTGGTGGCGTCGGCGATGGTGAACGGGACGTTGAGGAAGCGGGCCAGCGACTGGGCGAGCAGGGTCTTGCCCGAGCCGGTGGGGCCGATGAGCAGGATGTTCGACTTCTGCAGCTCGACGTCGTCCTGCGGCTTCTGCCCCGGCCGTTGCGAGCGCGACGGCTTCTTGGCGTAGACCCGCTTGTAGTGGTTGTAGACGGCGACGGACAGCACCTTCTTGGCCCGGTCCTGCCCCACCACGTAGTCGTCCAGGAAGGTCTTGATCTCGGCCGGCGTCGGCAGCGAGACGGCCGGACGCCCTTCGTCGCGGTCGGACTCCTCGGCGATGATGTCGTTGCAGAGCCGGATGCACTCGTCGCAGATGTAGACGGTCGGCCCGGCGATGAGCTTGCGGACCTCGCGCTGGCCCTTCCCGCAGAAAGAGCAGCTCAGGTTCCCGTGGTGGTGCTCTTTGCGGCTCACGCGTCCCTCTCCGCGAAAATGGTACACCAAGTGCCGCGGCCCCGACAGTTCGCGACCCCGGACCGAATATAGTGAGGCAACAACGGCGAAGCCCGCCCCGATTCCAGGTGGGTCAGCCCTCCATCAGCTCTTCGATGTCCTCCGCGAGGGCCTCCGCTCGCTCGGCTACCACCCTGGGCACGGCCTCCTCGGTCCGGAGCGCCTGGGCCAGGCGCCGGGCCAGCCCCAGCAGCCTGGCCAGCCGCTCGCCCTCCTCGGGCGGCTGCGGCTTCGGCGCCGGCCCGAACCGTTCGGTGAGCTGCCGGTTCACCGCCGCGGCGCTCGGCGCCTCCCAGACCTGGTCCCGCAGCTCCTGGTACCCCTCGGCCGGGAGCCGGCCCGCCGCCTCGGCGCGCGAGAGCACCTCGATCACCTCGAAGGAGGGCGGAGGCTTGGGAGGGTTCGCGGCGGAGGCGACGGCTGGCTCGTGCCGCTCCAGGAAGCCGTAGCTCAGGGTGAGCTTCTCCGCCGTCTGCTTGCGGATGAACAGCTCCTTCGCGCAGTAGGCGTCGAAGCTCGCGTAGCCCCACTCGCGCCAGAGCGCCTCCCGCTTGACCTGCGTGAGCAGCCGCCCGAAGTCGACCCAGGCGCTCTTGAAGCGCCGCGCGCCCTCCAGGACCTTGCGCCGCAGCGACTGCTCCGGCAGCTCCTCGGCCCTGGCTCCCAGCTTCTCCGCCGTCGATGCCATCCTCTCCCCGTTCCCCGGCGTTTCCCGCTTCCCGTACGCTCGAAGGGAGGCGAAGCTAGCACGCCATGGAGAACCGCCGCTACGCGCTCCGGCTCGCTTACGACGGCGCCGCCTTTCGCGGGTTCCAGCGCCAGCCCGGCATGGCGACCGTGCAGGGCGCGCTCGAGGAGGCGCTGGCGGGTGCCGGGATTCGCGCCCGCCTGGACATGGCGGCGCGCACCGACGCGGGGGTGCACGCGCTCGGCCAGGTGGTGACCTTCACGGCTCGCTCCCGACTCACGGGCGAAGAGCTGCGGGCGGCGCTGAACCGGAGCGCGCCGCCGGAGCTGCTGTGCCTCGAGGCCGCGGTGGTCGCCCCGTCCTTCCACGCCCGCGCCTCGGCGCTGTCGCGCACGTACGTCTACCTGATCGGGCTCCCTCCGCCCGAGCCCCTCCGCCCCTATGCCTGGACCTTGCCGGACTCGCGGAGCCTCCCGCGGGTGCGGGCGCTCGACGCAGAGGCGATGCGGGCCGCGCTGCGGCAGGTGGTGGGGGAGCACGACTTCGCCGGCTTCGCGCGCCCGGGAGAGCAGACCGCGCGCCGCGCCCGGGACCCGGAGGCGACCGTCCGGACGGTCACGCGGGCGGAGGTGATCGAGGCGAGCTTCGCCCCCGTGTACGCCCTCGTCTTCGAGGGCCGGGGCTTCCTGCGGGCGATGGTCCGCCACCTCGTGGGCACCGCGGTGACCATCGGCGCCGGGGAGGCACCGGTGGAGCGGATGGGCGAGCTGCTGCGGGCGCGCGAGCGGTACCGCGGGGTGCGCGCGCCGGGATGGGGGCTCACCCTGGCGCGCGTCACCTACCCTGCCGGGGCCTTCTGACGCTCGCCGGGCGAGGGCAGCCGAGCCCGGAAGAGCTCCTCGAAAAACGAGAAGACCGGGGCGCGTGAGCCCTCCGGGCGATCGCCGGACGCGCCGAGGAGCG
>JAJXVM010000297.1 GCA_021782135.1 Myxococcales bacterium
CGGGGGCGGCGAGGTCATTCTACGGCTGCCCGGGGCGGGCCGCGAAGGGAGGGCGGCGTGAGCCCCGTCGAGGACCCGGCTCCGGGCGCGGCGCCGCCCGCCGCCGCGGCCCGGCCGCTGGTGCTGGTGGCCGACGACGACGCCGGCGTCCGCTACACGCTGCGCGAGCTGCTCGAGACGCTCGGGGCCGCGGTGGCGGAGGCGGCGGACGGCGAGGAGGCGCTGCGGATCTTCGAGGAGCGCGCGCCGGCCCTCCTGGTGGCCGATCTGCGCATGCCCCGGCTCGACGGGCTGGGGCTGCTGCGGAGGGTGCGGGAGCGCGCGCCGGAGGCGCGGGTGGTGGTGGTGACCGCCCACGGGTCGGAGCGCCAGGCGGTGGAGGCGATGAAGGCTGGGGCCTTCGACTACTTCCGCAAGCCGTTCGAGCCGGACGAGCTCCTCGCCACGGCGCGCCGGGCCCTGGACGCGGCCCGCCTCGCGAGCGAGAACGAGCGGCTCGCGGGAGAGCTGGCCCTCTCCCGCACCATGGTCTACGCCTCGCCGGCCATGACCCGCCTCGCCGGGCTGGTGGCGCGGGTGGCGCCGCGGGACGTGAACGTGCTCGTCACCGGCGAGAGCGGCACCGGCAAGGAGCGGGTGGCCGAGGCGCTGGTGCGCGCCTCCCGCCGCGCCGATCGGCCCCTGGTCCGCTTCAACTGCGCCGCCCTCACCCCCGAGCTGGCCGACGCCGAGCTGTTCGGCCACGCCCGCGGGGCCTTCACCGGCGCGGTGCGCGCCCGGCCCGGGCTGTTCGGCGAGGCGGACGGGGGCACGCTGCTGCTCGACGAGGTGGGCGAGCTCGCCCCCTCCTCCCAGGGGAAGCTCCTGCGCGTGCTGCAGGACGGGGAGATGCGGTCGGTCGGCGAGGAGCGGGCCCGCAAGGTGGACGTGCGGGTCGTGGCCGCCACCCACCGCGACCTCGCGAGCGAGGTCTCCCGGGGCGCCTTCCGGGAGGACCTGTACTACCGCCTGAAGGTGGTCGAGCTCCGCGTCCCGCCGCTGCGGGAGCGGCCGGAGGACGTGCCGGTGCTGGCGCGCCACTTCCTCGCCCGCTACGCGGCCCGGTTCGGCCTGTCGCTGCCGCCCCCCTCGGACGCGCTCCTGGCGCGGCTGGCGGCCTGGCGCTGGCCGGGGAACGTCCGCGAGCTCGAGAACGCGGTCGAGGCGCTGGTGGCGCTGTCGCGGGACGGCGAGCTCGACCTCTCGCTGCTGCCCGGCGCCGATGCCGGCGCGTCGCCCCACCCGCCGCTCGGGCTCCGCGAGCGCGTCGAGGCCTACGAGCGGGGGCTCATCGTCGAGGCGCTGCGCGCGGCGCGCGGGAACCGGAGCGAGGCGGCCCGGGCGCTCGGGCTCCCGCGGGTCACGCTCCACGACAAGCTGCGGCGGCTCGGGCTCGACGCGGGCGGCGACGACTGAGCCGCCGTCCACCGGCGGCGGGCGGGCGGGGCGGCCGGCGGCCTCGCGGCACCCGATCCGCCCTTTTCCCGGCCCCCTCGGCCAGGATACGGAGTAAGAGGGGCTGACCGCGAGGGCGTGGAGCGCGTCCCGACCGGCCGCCCGCTCGCATCCCCAGCACGGAAACGACAGCTTCCCATGAGCCTGATTCGGGCCAGCCAACTCTCGCTCGCGTTCGGTCCCAAGGTCCTCTTCGAGGGCGCCTCCTTCTCGATCGGCCCCCGAGATCGGATCGGCCTCGTCGGCGCCAACGGGACGGGCAAGTCGTCGCTGCTGCGCATCCTCGCCGGCGAGCAGTCGCCGGACTCCGGCTCGCTCACCTTCCGGCGGGGCTGCCGGGTCGGGTACCTCCCCCAGGACGTGGCGGCCCTCACCGAGGGCGAGCTGCTCGAGGTGGTGCTCGCCTCGGTGCCGGGGCGGGGCGATCTGGAGTCGCGCCTCACCGCCACCGAGGCGGCGCTCGCGCAGGCCGCCGATGCGACCGAGCAGCTCGAGCTCGCCCAGGCGCTCGCCGACCAGCACGCCGAGCTGGAGCACTTCGAGGAGCGGCACGGCCGGCACCAGGCCGAGCGGCTCCTGGCCGGGCTGGGGTTCTCCGCCGCCGACCTGCGCCGCTCGACGGGGACGCTCTCCGGCGGCTGGAAGATGCGGGCGGCGCTGGCGGGCCTGCTGCTCACCGACCCCGACCTGCTCCTGCTCGACGAGCCGACGAACCACCTCGACATCCCCACGCTCACCTGGTTCGACGACTTCCTGCGGGGGTCGACCAAGGCCTTCCTCCTCATCAGCCACGATCGCGAGTTCCTCGACCGGCAGATCGAGCACGTGCTGGCGCTCGAGCCCGAGGGGCTGCGCTCCTACGCCGGCGACTACCGGGACTACAAGCGGCAGCGCGCCGAGGAGGAGGAGCGGCTGCTCGCCCAGGCGCGCAAGGTGGAGGCGCGCCGCGCCGAGCTGGAGGGGTTCATCGAGCGCTTCGGCGCCAAGGCCACCAAGGCGCGCCAGGCGCAGAGCCGCCAGAAGATGCTCGAGAAGCTCGAGGACGTGCAGGTGCTCGAGCACCGCGACACGCTGCGCTTCCACTTCGCCGAGGCGCCCCGCTCCGGCCGCGAGGTGCTGCGGCTGGAGCGCGTCTCCCGGAGGTTCGGCGAGCGGGTGGTCTACCGCGACCTCTCCGCCTCGGTCCTGCGCGGCGAGCGGGTGGGCGTCATCGGCCCGAACGGCGCCGGGAAGTCGACCCTGCTCAAGCTCGCGGCCGGGGAGCTGGCCCCCGACGCCGGCGAGGTGCGGCTCGGCCACGGGGTCGTGGCCGGTTACTACGCGCAGCACCACTTCGAGCCGGAGGGGCGCGACCGGGAGGCGCGCGCGGGCGCGGCCCGCACCTTCGGCGGCCTCGATCGCAAGCAGACCGTGCTCGAGGCGCTCTGGGACCTGGTCCCGGACCGCGGAGAGGGCTACGTGCGCGGGGTGGCGGGCTCGTTCCTGTTCTCGGGGGAGGACGCCGACAAGCCGCTCGGGGTGCTCTCCGGCGGCGAGCGGGCGCGGGTGGCGCTGGCCCGGCTGCTGCTCGTGCCCGCCAACCTCCTCATCCTCGACGAGCCGACCAACCACCTCGACCTCGACTCCTCCGAGGCGCTCATCGAGGCCTTGCGCGGCTACGCCGGCACCCTGCTCTTCGTCTCCCACAACCGCAGCTTCCTGAACCAGCTCGCGACCCGCATCTGGGAGGTGAAGGACGGGGGCGTGCTCGACTTCCCCGGCAACCTCGACGACTGGCTGCACCACCAGCGGCTCGCGCGGGAGGCCGCCGGCCCCGCGGCCGCTGGCGGCGCCTGTCCGCCGGAGGCCACCGCGCCGGCCTTCCGCTCGGAGAAGGAGCGCAAGCGGGCCGAGGCCGAGGCCCGCAACGCCCGCTACGCCCGGGAGAAGCCGCTCCGGGACGAGATCGCCCGCCTCGAGGCGCGCATCGCCGAGCTCGAGGAGGTGGAGCGGGAGGCGACGCGCGCCCTCTCTGATCCGGCGCTCTACGCCGACTTCGCCCGAGCCCGCCCGCACGTGGACGCCCAGCGGGAGGCGCGCGCGGAGCTGGAGGCGCTCTACCTGCGCTGGGAGGAGCGGCAGCGCGAGCTGGGCGAGCTGGGCGGCGTGAGCGGGAGCGCCTCGTGAGCCGGCCGCCCCTCCCGCGCGGCGCCGTCGAGCGCCGGATCCTGCGCTGCCGCGACGGCGCGCGCGCCGAGGCGGTGGACGCGGTGGCCGAGGAGGAGCCGCTCGAGATCCGGGTGGACGGCGAGACGGTGGCGGTCACCATGCGCACGCCGGGCCACGACGCGGAGCTGGCGCTCGGGTTCCTCTTCTCGGAGGGGATGATCGCCTCCGCGGCCGACGTGGGGAGCGCGTCCCATTGCGGCCGCCCCGGCGAGGAGGGCCACGGCAACGTCCTCGACGTCCGCTCCGCCGCCGGCAAGCCCATCGTGGTGGAGCGGGTGCTCGAGAGCCGCCGCTGGGCGGTGACCTCCTCGGCCTGCGGAGTCTGCGGCCGGCGGAGCATCGAGGGGCTGGTGGAGCGCTGCGGAGTGGTCTCGCGGGCGGTGGCGCTCTCCGCGGAGCGGGTCACCGCCGCCCTGGACGGGCTGGCCCGGGCGCAGCCGGTCTTCGCGCGCACCGGCGGGCTCCACGGGGCGGCGGCCTTCGACGCCGCCGGCGCCCTTC
>JAJXVM010000025.1 GCA_021782135.1 Myxococcales bacterium
CCAGCGCCGGCCTCGCCGCCCGGCGCACGCCGGCCGAGCTCGGCCGCGACCGCGCCCGCTGCGAGGCGGAGGGGTGCGGATACCTGGCGCGGTGCTACGCCGGGGCCCCGAGGGGCGGGCGGCACGCCCCGTCCTAGGGATGCTTCGTCGGCGCCGCCCCCGTCTCCATCGCATCCCTGCCGAGGTTGCCCCGATGGCGCACGTCGCGGCCGAACATCCCGAACCGGGCGTCCGCCTCGGCGAACTCGCGCTGGACCTCGTACGGGCTCTGGTAGATCCGGTCGGGCAGCGAGCGGAGGAAGTTGATGGCGTCCACGGGCGCGCCGGCTTCCGCGGCCGCCGTCACCAGATCATCCCTCGAGATCGGGTACTCCACCTCGAACAGGATCGCCGCCGGGCTCTGCTCGGGAGGCTCGCCCATTCCCTTTGCCATACCCACGCTCCTGGTGAGGGTCTCACCGAAGCATGCGCAGCCGTCCGGAGCCCCGCCACTCCGGGCCGATTCCCCTTGCCTAGCTCCACGGGGAGTCTCTAAATACGGGCTCCGAGCTGGTGCGGGAACCCCAACCAACCTTCACGCGGAGAGCCTCGATGCCTCAGCACACGACCGAGCGGGTGAAGCAGATCCTGTCCTGGTATTCCTCCGACAACGCAGGGACGCTCACCAACCTCTCGCGTCTGCTCAACCACGGCCGGCTGGGCGGCACCGGGAAGCTCGTCATCCTGCCCGTCGACCAGGGCTTCGAGCACGGGCCGGCGCGCTCGTTCGCGCCGAACCCGGCGGGCTACGATCCCGACTACCACTTCCAGCTCGCCATCGACGCCGGCTGCAACGCCTACGCGGCGCCGCTCGGGTTCCTCGAGGCCGGCGCGGCCAAGTTCGCGGGCCAGGTTCCCCTCATCCTCAAGGTGAACAACTCCGACTCGCTCTCGAAGATGGGCGGCGCCCCCTGCTCGGCGGTCACCGCGGGCGTGAAGGACGCCATCCGGCTCGGCTGCGTCGCGGTGGGCTTCACCATCTACCCCGGCTCCGACGCCCGCAACACCCAGCTCCAGGAGCTGCGCGAGCTCACCGCCGAGGCGAAGGCCCACGGCCTCGTGGTGGTGGTCTGGAGCTACCCGCGCGGCGGCGGCATCTCCAAGGAGGGCGAGACCGCGGTGGACATCTCGGCCTACGCGGCGCAGATCGCGGCGCAGATGGGCGCCCACGTCATCAAGGTGAAGCCGCCCAGCGAGTTCCTCGAGAACGCCGAGGCCAAGAAGGTCTACGAGAAGCAGAACATCCCGATCAAGACGCTCCCCGACCGCGTGCGCCACGTCGTCCAGAGCGCGTTCAACGGCAAGCGCATCGTCATCTTCTCGGGCGGGCCGGCCAAGGGCACCGACGAGGTGCTGGCGGAGATCCGCGGCATCAAGGAGGGCGGCTCCTTCGGCTCCATCATGGGCCGCAACGCCTTCCAGCGCCCCAAGGCGGAGGCGCTCAAGCTCCTCGACCAGGTGATGAAGATCTACGAGAGCTAGCCCGGCTCGCCCTGCTGGCGGCCGCCGCGCCGCCCCGGATACGGCCACCCCCTTCAGGGTGGCCGTTTTCGTTTTTCCGAGCGCGCACGTTTCTTCCGCCATGTTCGACGCACTCTGGATGCAGCGTGCGGCCCGCTATCTCCACCAGCGCGGCGTGCCGCTCGTTCCGCGCGTGCTCAAGCGGGCCATCCTCCACCTGTATGGGAGCGTGCTCGACCCGGAGACGGAGTTCGGGGAGGGTACCGTGCTGGGCTACGGAGGGTTGAACGTGGTGGTCCACCCCGAGAGCCGCATCGGGAAGCGGGTCCTCATCTCGCAGGGCGTCACCATCGGTGGGCGCTCGGGGAAGCCTGGACTGCCGGTCATCGAGGACGACGTGAAGATCGGGGCGGGCGCCAAGATCCTGGGGCCGGTCCACGTCGGGCGCGGCGCCCTCATCGGCGCCAACGCGGTGGTCGTCCGGGACGTCCGCCCCTACGGCGTGGCGGTCGGGATCCCGGCTCGCGAGCTGCGGGATGCGAGGGCCGATCCGGAGGCCTCGGATGACCCCGAAGTGGTGTCGGTCACAAACGATTTTCCACACTGAGCGGTCGGCGTTTTTCCTTGCCACTCGCTGCGAGCGAGGTTTATACGGGGTTCACCCTTTGATTCGCGGTCACAGCACGCGGCGACAGCGCGGCTTCCGGCCGCGATGTTGAGCCGAGGACGGTCCATGCGCCTTTATCCGAAGGTCATCCCCACCATCGCCCGCGAGGTCGTCCAGACCTTGATGCAGGAGGGCGACATCGAGGTGGAGACCATGCGCATCGCGGACGCCGAGATGGACATGGCGGCGATCATGAAGGAGTACCTCGCCGCCGAGGAGCGCGTGAACGCCGCCACCCGCGAGGCGCTGGAGCGGCGCGGCTACGACCACTCCCGGTTCAACCAGGTGAAGCGCGAGATGGCCGACGTCCGCGGCTTCAAGATGGGCGACGAGGGGATCGAGTACGTCATCGGCCAGATGATCGAGTTCCTCCTCATCTCGCGCAACGTCGAGGAGGTCTACACCGACGACGCGCCGCTGCGGAAGAAGGTCTTCGGCATCTTCAAGAAGCACCTCGACGTGGACGACGAGATCGATCGCGAGGCCCGCGCCCGGCTGAAGCACCTGCAGGAGGGCACGCAGGCCTTCGAGATCGAGTACCAAAAGACGGTGGAGCTGCTCCGCAGAAGCCGCGGGCTCATCTAGTCCGGCGGCCTCCGCTGCTCTCGACGCCCGGCGCACCCACGGTGCGGCCGGGCGTCCTCGTTTTTCGCGGCTGGTCGCCCCTCCCCAGCCCTCCCCGTGCGACGGGGAGGGAGGCACCTGGGTTCTCGGAGACTTTGCCGCGTGGCGCGCTCCGTCGCTTCCCCGCGAAGCGGGGAGAGTCACCGGCGTTGTCCGAGCGTCTGCCGCGAGGCGCGCTCCTCCCCTCTCCCGCGAAGCGGGGGAGGGTCAGGGAGGGGGCGAACCCAGGGTGGGCAGGGGGCCCGTTTTCTTGACTCGCGATATCGCCGGATTACCCTCGGCTCGGGCGAGGAGGGTTCCGGGTGGCGCGGGGAGCGAGCTACTACGTCGGCATTCGCGGCAGCGCGGCCATCGGGACGGCCGCGCTCGAGGACGACGCCGCGGTCTCGCGCGCGGAGCACCTCGGCCCCGGTGAGCTGCGCCGGGTCCCCTTCGCCGGCGAGCTGCTCGGCGCCGCGCGGGTGCGCTCCGGCTTCGTGCCCATCCCCTTCGACGCCTTCGACCGCGCCAGCGCGGTGCTCGAGGCCGAGGAGCAGGCGGCCTGGCTGCAGCTCCTGCGGCTCTCGTGGGGAGAGGGCCGGAACTTCTGCCGCGCCGCCAAGCGCGACCTGATGGCCCGCCTGCGGCTCTCGGAGCGCCGCCTCAACCACGTGCTCGACGGGGTGGTCCAGAAGGGCTTCGCCCGGCCGCTCCACCGCGACAACCGCGGCACCCTCTACCGCGTGTACCTGCCGGCCGAGGCCTTCGGCGAGCCGCTCGGGGACGAGATCCTCTGCGGTCGCGCCCTCGACCCCGCCGGCCCGGCCGCCCCCCCGCCGCGCCTCCGGCTCGCCGCTTCGGGCGGCGCTCCGTCGCGGGCCGCTCGCCCGGCGCGGCTCCCGGGACCGGGACCGGGCGGCGAGGTGCTCGGCCTGGCGCGCCAGCTGGCGCGCGCCCGCACCGGCGCAGAGTCCGAGGAGGCGGTGACCGCTGCCGCCGCCGAGGTGAAGGAGCTCCTGACCGAGGGGCACAGCCCCGCCCAGGTGGAAGCCTGCATCCGCGCGGTGGCGCGGCGCGGCGGGCGCGACCCGCAACGAGGAGCCGCATCGTGACCAGGACCGCCGTCGCCTTCGCCCGTGTCGCCGAAGCCCCCGCCCCCGCCTCGATCACCGAGCTGCGGCCGCTTCGCCGCCGGCTGCTGCTGGCCGGGGCCGACCCGGTGATGCTCGACTTCGTCGAGGACGACCTCGCCGAGGCCCGCGGCGCCATCGCCGCCCTCGCCGATCGCCTCAACTCGGTGGAGGTGGCGCTGCGCAGCTCGCAGACCCGCGGCGCCGACCTGCTGGCGCTCTCACGGGCCGACTGCGAGGAGGAGCTCGGAGGTCTCGAGGTCTCCCTCGCGAACCTGCGCCGCCGGCTGGCCCAGCTCGCCGTCCACTCGCGCTGACCGCGCGGCCGGCCCGCGTCCGGGGGTCGCCGCCGGGACGCTCACTCTCCGGCCTGCAGCGGGGTCGCGGCCCGTTGCAGCATCGCCCGCACCGGCCCGAGGTCGATCTCGCTCACCGCCGCCACCGGCAGGTGCCGCGCATCGGTGCCGATCCAGACGTGGAATGGGCGCTTCGCGCCCGGCTTGTCGGCCCGCTCCGCCACCGCGTCGAAGCGCACCGTCTCGAACGAGCCGGCCTCGGTGTCCACCCGCTCCGTGCCCCGCGCCATGGTCATCCGCACGCGCCAGAAGCGCCGGTTGGCGGCGAGGTCGAAGCAGTACGGCTGGTCCGGCTTCGCCGCGGCCGCCCGCACGTAGTAGAGGAAGGTGACGAGGTCGAGCGCCTCCGCCTGGCGCGGGAAGCGGGTCACGCCCTTCTTGTCGCCGAGCTGCCACGAGAAGGCGACCTGCGCCGGCTGGCCGCGCAACTTCACCTCGGTGCTCTTGCGCACCCCGTCCTCGTCCACGTCGTCGCGGTAGCGGTCGGGCTGGAGGGTGCGCGCGTCGAACCAGCTCGTCGCCTGCCCCCTCACGCGGCGCACCTTGGCGAAGACGGAGGTGTTCTGCAGCCGGACGCGCACCGGGACGAGCGCGCCGCCGGCGACGAAGGGCTCGACGACCGCGCGGAGGGTGCCCGCCTTCATGACCCCCATGACGTCGAGGTCGAAGGAGAGCCGCTCGCCCTCCCGGAAGGGCAGGGGTCCCGGGCGGAGCGGCGGCAGGCCGCAGGCGGGCGAGGCGGAGAGGAGGAGGGCGGCGAGGAGGGCGGTCATCGCCGGCGGCGGGCGCCGCGCGGCGCGCTCAGCGGCGCGCCAGCGCCCGCGCCACCGCCTCGGCCAGCTCGCGCCGCGCGTTCAGGTAGGGCGCCGGGTCCCGTTCCCACTCGCGCGGGGAGCGCGCCAGCGCGGCGGCGAGCCGCCCGGCGAGCGCTCGCTGGCCGGCGGAGGCGGCGAGGCGGAGCAGCTCCAGGTCCTGCAGCCCGTCGCGGATCTGCTTCAGCCGGATCGACTCGACCGGAAACGGGTGCGTCCCGCCGAGCCGCTCCGGGCGTCCGGGGTAGAGCAGCGTCCCGTCCCCGTTCCCGGCGAACGCGCGCACGTCGGTCCAGGGATCGCGCCCCCATGTCTGGAGCATATCGTAGTAGAGCTCGCCGGCCACGCCCGCGCGGAAGGCGAGCCAGCCCATCACCCGGGCCGCCGCGCCGGGTCGGTCGATCTCGTAGCCCGGCCAGCCGGTGTAGGCGGCGAAGGCGCGGCGCCCGGCCCCGTCCTCCGGGACCTCGGCGCAGCCGTGGCTCGTACAGGACGCGTACCACCAGGGCAGCGCCCCATCGGGCTCGCCCGGACCCGCCGCCCCTCGCAGCCGGGCCGCCGGCCGGCGCGCCAGCTCGGGCAGGTTGGGGACGTAGACGTCCACCAGCCCGTCCAGCTCCGGGCGCGGCACGGTGGTGGCGAAGACGCGCACGCCGGCCGCCCGGGCGGCGCGCGCGCGCCGGGCCAGCTCGGGCAGGACCTTCGGCGACGGCTCGTCGAGGGTGTAGAGGAAGAGCCGGTCGCCCCAGCCGCGCGCCTGGAAGTGCTCCCGCCAGGCGGCGAGCGTCGCCGCGAGCGCCGCGGGCGGTCCGGCCCAGACCCGCGCCGAAATGCGGACCTCGGCGAAGCCGCCCTGCACCGCGCCCGGCACGAGCGTGCCGTCGAGGATCGGTCCGACCTCGGCGTCGTACTCCCGCCAGTCGAGGTCGCAGCGGCGCTCGTCGCAGCGCCCGGCCGGCGGATCGGCGCTGAGGCCGTGCGGGGTGAGCCGGTGCCGCACCGCCGCGGCGGCGAGGGCCCGCGCCAGCTGCCGGTCCCCGGGACGGCCGAGCGCGGCGGTCCCGAGCCGGGTCGAGAGGCCGAAGGTGGCCGGGAAGGCGCCGCGGGTCGGGAGCGCGAAGGGCCAGACCTCCGCCCGGATCGGCACCCGCGCCAGCACGCGCCCGCCGTCCTCGACCCGCAGCTCGCCCCGCCAGCTCCCGGCTGGCGCGCGGTCCGGCGCGCAGACCTCCACCCAGATCGACTGCAGGCGCCCCGCCGGCACCGGCACCGGGAAGGCCCGGCGCGCCTCGTGGAAGAAGGGGTCCTCGACCGGGATGAGCGGATCGGGCCACTCGCCGGCCGCGCCGTCCAGGCCGGAGGGGCGGGCGAGCGAGACGGTGGCCACCCGGTACAGCTGCACCGGGAGCCTCTCCCCGCCGGGGCCTTCGAGCGGCCCGGCTCGGGCCGCCAGCGCCTCGATCCCCTCGCGTGCGCGCACCGCCACCTGCGCCGCGTCGCAGCCTCCGCGCGCGGTCGCGAGCGCCACCGTCCGCCCGGGCGGCACGGCGTCGCCGGGGCGCAGCTTCTCCAGGCTCGAGCCGACGCCCACCTCGGGCGCGGGGCCCGGCGCGGCGGCCGCGGGTCCGGTCAGGACCAGGAGCGCGAGCAGGAGACGCATCGGAGGACCGCCTCGGGAGGGGAGGGGATCACCGCCGCGCCACCTCGCCGCCGGCCTTGTAGGCCCGCAGCGTCGCCACCACGCTGCCCACGGCGAAGTCGGCGCTGATCTTCACCGGGACGTGCCGGTCGTCGTCCGAGAGCCAGATGGTGGTCTGCCGGCTCTGGAAGCTCCCCTTGAGCGCGGTCTGGAGCCGGATCCGCAGCGTGTCCCAGGTCCCCGCCGGGGTCTGCAGCCGGTCCTTCCCGACGACGTCCACCGAGAGGGTCACGCTCTGCCCGTTGGCGAAGAGCGGCAACTCGAGGTGGGTCCCCGGCGCCAGCCGCTGCAGGCGCACGTAGAGCAGCGCGCCCGCCATGTCCTGGACGTCCGGAGGGACGTCGAAGCTCTTCTCGAGGAGCTTGCCCGGCCGGTGCACCTGGACGTGCACCTTGCCAGCGGGCCGATCGTAGCTGGCCCGGTCGGAGTGGCGGTCGCCGATCTCGATGGAGTTGCTGTCGGACCCGCGCGGCAGGCGCGCCTGCGAGTCCCAGTAGCTCACCAGGTGCTCGCGGATGTCGAGCATCCCGGAGAGCCCCTCGGTGCGGCCCTGCAGGATCACCGGCCAGACCGCCCCCTCCGCCTTGCCGAGGCTGATGCGCGCGCTGCCCGCCTTCACGTGCAGGTAGTCCACGTCGAGGTCGATCTGCTCGCCGGGCGTGATGGTGGAGCCGGCGAGGGTCCCGGCGGCGGGCGCCAGGACGGCGAGGACCAGGAGTGCGCGGATCTGCATGCGGGGGCGGCCTCGTGCTGGAGCACCCCGAATGTCGATCCCGTTTGCGCGCCGCGCCAGCGCCCGTTTCGGCGGCTTCCGGCCCGCCGGGAGCCCGCCGCGCGTGGACGCCAGGCGGACGCCGGGCTGGCGGCCGGACGAGGGGCTGGCGTAGCATCGGAGCCCCACCGGAGGAGCGCGCAGATGGCCATCGACCCGCACGGCATGGACGAGGACGAGATCGACCCGCGGGACATGGACGGGCCGCAGCGGAAGTACACCGACTTCGACTGCCCGGAGTGCAACGCCAACAACCCGCTCGACGAGGCGATCACGGACGGGGTGGAGCTCCGCTGCTGCTACTGCGGCGAGGAGTTCAAGGCGCGCCTGACCGAGGAGGGGCGCCTCAAGCTGCGGAGCCTGTGAACCGGGTCGGCGCGCGCCGCCGCGGCGGGCTCAGCCCCGCGGCGGGCGGGCGCCGAAGATGGCCGTGCCGACGCGGACCACCGTGGCCCCCTCCTCGACGGCGACGGGGTAGTCGCCGCTCATGCCCATGGAGAGGTCCGGCAGCCCGAGCGCCCGGTTGAGCTCGCGCAGGGCGGCGAAGTGCGGGCGGGGATCCCCCTCGGCGGGAGGGATGCACATGAGCCCGCGCAGCTCGAGGGCGGGCAGGGCGCGGAGCTGGTCCGCGAGCGCCGCCGCCTCGCCCGGCGCGCAGCCCGACTTCGCCGGCTCCCCGGCGACGTTCACCTCGAGGAAGACCCGGACGGCCGCGCCGCGGGCGGCGAAGCGCCGGGAGAGCTCGCGCGCCAGCTCGAGCCGGTCCACGGTGTGCACCCAGCCCACCCGGCCGGCGAGGTACTTCACCTTGTTCGTCTGCAGGCCGCCGATGAAGTGCCAGACCAGGTCCGGCAGGTCGGCGAGCGCGTCCGCCTTGGCCCGCCACTCCTGCGCGTAGTTCTCGCCGAAGTGGCGCTGGCCGGCGGCGTAGGCCTCGCGGATGGACTCGGCCGGCTGGGTCTTCGAGACGGCGACCAGGGTCACGCGGTCGGGGAGGCCGCTGCGGACGGCGCGCAGCCGCTCGGCGATCCCGCTCACGCGCCGCTCCAGGGCAGCAGGTGCCCCACCTCGGCGAGCAGCGCCAGCGTCTCGACGAGCGGCAGGCCGACGATGTTGGTGACGCTGCCCTCGACCTCGCGCACGAAGGCGCCCCCGATGCCCTGGACGGCGTAGGCCCCGGCCTTGTCGAGGGGCTCGCCGGTGGCGACGTACCAGTCGATCTGCGCCTCGGTGAGCCGGGCGAAGCGGACCGCGCTCGAGACCACCAGCCCGCGCTCGGCGCCGCCCCGCACGCGCAGGCAGACCCCGGTCAGCACCTCGTGATCGCGGCCGGAGAGGGCCCGCAGCATGCGCCGGGCGTCGTCCGCCGAGCCGGGCTTGCCGAGGATGGCGCCGTCCACCACCACCGCGGTGTCGGCCGCCAGCACCAGGGCCCCCTCCACCGCCCGGGCCTTCTCGGCCGCCACCCGCGCGACGTACTCCCGCGCCGGCTCGCCCGGGCGCCGCGCCTCGTCGGTGTGGGCCGGCCGGACCTCGATCGGGAGCCCGAGCGACTCGAGCAGCTCCCGCCGGCGGGGGCTCGCCGAGGCGAGCGTGAGGGTCGCGGACACCGGGGCCCCCGCTAGTCGAGGTCCACGCTGGGCATGGCGACGTTGCCCTGCGTGAAGGCCTCGTTCACCTTCACCTTGGCGCGCGCCCGCAGCGCCTTCACCCAGGCCTGCTCGGTCTGCCACTGCTTGCGATCGCGCAGCTGCGAGGCGAGCTCGTCCTTCTGGCTGGCGAACCGGGCGAGGTCGGGGCGCTGGCGGTCCAGCACGCGCGCGATGACCGGGCCCTGCGGCGTCTCGTACACCTTGGGCAGCAGCTCGCCCGCCGCCTTCGCCTGGAACGCGTCGGCCGCGAGCCCCGGCACCGGGCCGAGGCGCGGCACCGAGGCCGCGGTGGCGCCGAAGGGACCGGTGGTCTCGGCGGCGATCGCCTGGAACGGGTTCTTCTGGTCCTTGCCGGCCGGGAAGAGCGCGGACAGGGGCTTGCCGGTGCCGCGGGCCTTCGCGAGCGCCTCCTGGGCGCGGGCCGCGGCGGCGCGATGGGCCAGGTCGTCCTGGAGCAGCTCGCGGGCGATGCCGGCGCGGGCCTGCTCGAGCGAGATGACCTTGGGCTCCTGCACCTCCTCCACCTGGATGACGTGCCAGCCGAACCGCGTGCGGACCGGTCCGACCACCGCGCCCGGCCTGGCCCCGAAGGCGGCGTCCTCGAAGGGCTTGGCCATCACGCCGGGCCCGAAGAAGCCGAGCTCGCCGCCGCGGTCCTTGCTGCCCGGGTCGTCCGAGGTCTCCTGCGCCACCTTGGCGAAGTCCTCGCCCTTCTCGATGCGGGCCTTGATGGCCTCCGCCTTCTTGCGCGCGTCCTCGTCCACGGCCTTCGAGGCCTTCTCGTCGGCCTTCACGAGCACGTGGCGCGCCCGGACCCGCTTCTTGAGGTCGTAGCGGGCGGCGTTGTCCTTGTAGAACTTCTCGATGCGCGGGCCGTTGGCCTGCATGAACGCCTGCACCTGCGCCTCGGAGGGCTTCTGCTCGGGCGCGAGCGCGGCGTAGGAGAAGCGCACGTACTCGAGGTTCACCCGGTCGTTCTCGGAGAGCCAGGCCTCCTTCACCTCGTCCTCCGAGACCTGGGTGCCCTCGCGCAGCAGGGCCAGCATCTTGCCGTAGGCGAGGTCGCGGCGGAGCCGCTCCTCGTACTTCGCGGGCGAGCCGAAGTAGTTGGTGACGGCGCGCTTGTAGAGGTCGTAGTCGAAGCGCCCGTCGGTCTGGAAGGCGGGGTTCTCCTTCACCGCGCGGGAGAGCTCGTCGTCGCTGACCGCCACCCCGTGCGCGTCCGCCTGCTCCAGCACCAGCTCCCGCTCGACGAGCTGGTCCATCGCCACCTTGCGCAGCCCGAGCTGGTCCGCGAGCTCGCGCGAGAAGGCCTGGCCGGCGCGGGCCTGGTAGAGCCGGAAGAGCTGGGCGTAGTGCTGCTCGAAGTCGGCGGCGCTGATGGTGTTGCCGTTCACCTTGGCCGCGTACGAGGCCTGCCGGACGCCGGTGTCGGAGCAGCCGCGCGAGCCCGGCCCGAAGCTCACCACGAAGACCACGATGATGATTCCAAAGAGGACGTAGGTGAGGACGCTGCGGGCGTTCGCCCTCAGGATGTCGAGCATGGAACGGGCGCTCCGGTTGTCGAGTCGGCGGCGGGAACGGCCGCCGCGGAAGGTTGAACACCCTAGCGGACATAGGCTAAAATGCAAGGGAATTTCGGGAAGGCGACAACAGGTTCGGGCAGGTGTATGAGGGGGGCCCTCGAGCCCGAGGGCTCCCCTCTCTCGCGCCGGAGACTTCGTGTTCGGATTGTTGAGGCGGTACCGTGAGCTGCTCCTGATTGCGGTGCTGCTCCTGCTCCCCCTGGTCGTCTACTTCGCCCACGCCAGGCGCCAGGCGGAGCTCTCCCGGTTCGACCGGACGCTGCTGTGGATCGCCAGCCCGGTGCAGAAGGGGATGCACTGGGCCGTCTCCGGGGTGGAGCGGGGTTGGTACGGGTACGTGGCCCTCCGACACGCGCACCAGAAGGCCGACGCCCTCCAGCGGCGGCTCGACCTCTACGAGCTGGACCGCCAGCAGCTCCTGCTCGACCGGGCCGAGAACGTCCGGCTGCGGGCGCTCCTCGGCATGGCCGAGGCCTCGCCGGAGCGGCGGTACCTGGGCGCGCGCGTCATCGGGGTGCGGCTCGATCCCAAGGGGCTGCAGCTCGTCACCATCGACCGGGGCGCCAACGACGGAGTCGCGCGGATGATGCCGGTGGTGGTGGCGAAGGGCGTGGTGGGGCGCGTCCACGCGGTCGGCCCGACCAGCGCCGACGTGCTCCTGCTCAGCGACCGCAACAGCTCCATCGCCGCGCGCGTGGAGCGCTCCCGGGCGCGCGCGAACGTCCGCGGCACCGGGGAGCCCTGGACCTGCCGCCTGGACTACGCGCTGCGGGCGGAGGACATGGTCGAGGGCGACCTGCTCGTCACCTCCGGGACGGACGGCGTCTACCCCCGGGGCCTCCCCGTCGGGAAGGTCACCCGCCTGAGGCGGACGGGCTATGGGCTCTACCAGTACGCCGAGGTGGTCCCGGCGGTGGAGCTGACGAAGCTGGAGGAGGTGCTGGTGATCACCTCGCCCATCGACCGGGCCCAGGAGAGCGCCGAGCCGGCACCGGCTCCCACCCCGGGGCCTTCGGCCGCGGCTCCGCTCATGACCCCGGCCGCGCCTCCCCAGGGCCCGGCCGCGCTCGCGGGTCCCGCCGCCGAGGGCTTCGCCCCGGGCGCCAGACGGGCCGACGGGCCGCCGCTCCCCGCGCCGTCGCCCGCGTCGGCCCCAGGGATGGAGATCGCCCGGTGAGGCCCCTCGTCGCGTTCTTCTTCGCGCTCCTGCTCGCCTCGGTGCAGGCGGGGCTCCTGCGGTACGTCGGCGGCGGGGCGTTCTCCGTCTCGCTCGTCCTTCCGTGCGTCGTCTACCTGGGCCTCTCGGCCGGCAACGTCGAGGGGGCGCTCGGCTCCTTCACCATCGGCTACCTGCTCGACCTGCTCGCGGGGACCCCGAAGGGGCTCATGACCTTCCTGGCGGTGGCGGCCTTCCTCTTCTGCCGCGCGGTCTCCGGCGCGGTGGAGGTGCGGAGCCGGACGGCGTTCGCCGTCCTCTCGGGGGTCTGCACCCTGCTGGTGGGGCTGGGCGCACTCTTCCTGACACGGCTGGTCTCCACCCCCGACGCCGCTCCCCCCGGGCACCTGGCCTGGCGCCTCCTGGTCGAGGCCGTGCTCACCGCGCTGGTGGCGCCCCTCATCCGGGCGGCCATGCGCAAGATCGACGGGTTCTTCACCAGGGAGGAAGCCGGGCTGCTGCGCTGACGGCCCGAATCGGCCCGCGGGCCGAATTCGGGGCGCCCGCCTGCTGTTCTGGCACTCGAAACGCGAGATCATGCCCGTCGCCCCCCCCACCGCGCCAGGAACGGCGCAGCGCGCGCTCAAGCCCCGCACCTACTGGATGGGGGCGGTGGCGACCCTGGCCTTCGCCGTCCTCCTGGGGCGCCTCTACTACCTGCAGATCCTCCACGGCGAGGAGTACAAGGAGCGCGCCGACGAGAACTTCGTGAAGGAGCTGCGGGTCCCCGCCGACCGCGGGCTGCTCATCGACCGCAACCACCACGTCCTGGTGGACTCGCGCCCGAGCTACGACGTCACCCTCACCCCGTACTTCTGCGGGAAGCGCTGCCCGGAGGTGCTGACGCAGCTCGGGGAGCTGCTATCCTTCGACGCCGACGAGCTGGAGCGCGCGCGAGAGCGGCTCGCCGCCTCGCGCGGCCTGGCGCGGTTCAAGCCGTTCACGGTCAAGGTGGACATCACGCGCGAGGAGCTCGACCTGTTCGAGGCGCGCAAGCTCGACCTGCCCGGCGTGGACGTGCAGCCGACGCCGCACCGCAACTACCGGTACGCCGCCATCGGCGGACACCTCCTCGGCTACATGAACGAGATCGGGCCCGACGAGATGGAGCGGCTCAACGAGGAGATGAAGGACGCGGGCTCCTCGGCCCTGCCGTACCAGCTCGGCGACTACATCGGCCGCCGCGGGCTGGAGCGCCGGTTCGAGGCGGAGCTGCGCGGGGTGGATGGGAAGAAGCGGGTGGTGGTGGACGCCCGCGGCAACGCCAAGCCCGAGTCCGACCTCATCCCGGAGGACCAGCGCTTCGAGCCCTCCAGGCCCGGGCTCAACGCGGTGCTCTCGATCGACTGGCGGCTCCAGGAGTTCGCGGAGAAGACCTTCCCCGCCACCGCCGGCGTGGTGGTCGCGATGGACCCGCGCACCGGCTACATCCTGGCGCTGGTCGATCGCCCCGCGCCCGATCCCAACAAGCTCTCCGGCCGCATCTCGCGCAAGGAGCTGGAGGCCATCCGCAAGGACCCCCTGCAGCCCGAGCTCTTCCGCGCCATCCAGCAGCACTACCACCCCGGCTCGACCTTCAAGGTGGTCACCTCGATCGCCGCGCTCGAGGAGGGGGTCTTCAAGCCGGGCGGCACCATCTTCTGCCCCGGCTACTTCTGGCTCGGGGGCCACCGCTGGCGCTGCGACAAGGAGCAGGGGCACGGCACCCTCGACCTCGAGCACGCGCTCGGCGCGTCCTGCGACGTCTTCTTCTACGACCTCGGCAACCGGCTCGGCGCCGACCGCCTCGCCAAGTGGGGGAGCGCCCTGGGGCTCGGGCACCCGACCGGCTTCGACCTGGCGGGCGAGATCTCGGGCGTGATGCCCGACGCCGCCTGGCACCAGAAGCACATCCCGGGCGGCTACGCCCACGGCATGAGCGTGAACCTGGCCATCGGCCAGGGCGACGTGAACGTCACCCCGATGCAGCAGGTGGTCCTCTACGGCGCGCTCGCCTCCGGCGTGGTCTGGAAGCCGCAGGCGGTGCTGCGGCTCGAGGACGCCAAGGGGCAGACGGTGAAGGAGTTCCCGCCCGTGGAGCGCGGCCGGCTGCAGCTCAAGCCGGGCACTCGCGAGGAGGTGCTGAAGGGGCTGGAGGCCGCGGTGAACGAGCCCTTCGGCACCGCCTACGCGTCGCGGCTCAAGGACATCAAGATGGCGGGCAAGACCGGCACGGCGCAGGTGGTCGCGCTCGGCGCGCACCGGCTCAAGGCCTGGCAGATGGGCTACTTCGAGCGGGACCACGCCTGGTTCGCCGCCTTCGCGCCCCTGGAGGCGCCGGAGATCGTGGTCGTGGTGCTGAACGAGCACGCCGGGTTCGGCGCCAGCAACGCCGCGCCGACCGCGAGCGCGCTGGTGAAGTACTACTTCGACCTCAAGAAGCAGGACGAGGCGACGCGGCTGGCCGCCGAGCAACTGGCCGCCAACGGCGGGGTCCCGCTCCCCGCGGCCGCCTCCGCGCCCGCGGGGACCGCTGGCCTGCTCTCTCCCTCGAGCCCCGCCCCGCTCCCGCTGGCGGCCTCGGCGCCCTCGGGGACCGTCGCTCCCGTCCTGCTCCCGGCGGTGGCGCCGCCGGGGCAGGGGACGGTGGTCATCCCGGCCGGCACGGGCCCCGTCGCCGCGCCGCCCCCGGCGCCCCGGGCCGCCGAGCAGCCGCCGGCCGCTGGGGCAGGGGCGGCCAGCCGGACGGCGCCGCCGCCGTCCGCGAAGATCTCCTCTGGAGGCAAGCGTGGCGCTTGACGTCCCCCTCGGCAGGCTCCCCTCCGGCACTCCCTCGGGGCGCGCCTTCGCGCGGTTCCCCTGGCACATCGCCTTCCTGGTGATGGCCATCTCGGCCATCGGGATCTGGAACCTCGCCTCCGCCTCGCGCAGCGCGCACGCGCCGGTCTGGATCTCCCAGACCTGGTGGATGGCGGGCGGATCGGCCCTGGCGCTCGCCATCGCGCTGCTCGATTACCGGACCTTCCTGCGGGCGGCCTACGTCTTCTACGGCGGGGTGGTGGTGCTGCTCCTCGGGGTGCTCGTGAAGGGGCGCCTGGTGATGGGCGCGCGGCGCTGGCTCACCGTCGGCCCGGTGAACTTCCAGCCCTCGGAGCTCGCCAAGATCGCGGTGCTGCTCGCGCTGGCGCGCTACTTCCACTACGACCTCGAGAAGCGGCGCGACGGCTACGGGCTGCTCTCGCTGATCCTCCCGATGGGCATCACGCTCCTCCCGGCGATGCTCATCCTGAAGGAGCCGGACCTCGGCACCGCGCTCATCGTGGTGGCCGTCGGCGCCACCATGATCCTCTTCGCCAAGGTGAAGTGGCGGACGCTGGCGCTGGTGGGCTGCGTGGGCCTGGCGGGCGCGGCCTTCGCCTGGCCCCACCTCAAGCCCTACCAGCGCAAGCGGGTGGAGACCTTCCTCAACCCCGCGGGCGACTCGCTCGGCGCCGGCTACCACGCCACGCAGTCGATGATCGCCGTCGGCTCGGGGCAGGCGCTCGGCAAGGGCTGGGGGCAGGGGACGCAGACCCTGCTCTCCTTCCTCCCCGAGCAGCACACCGACTTCATCTTCTCGGTGTGGGCGGAGGAGCACGGCTTCGCGGGCTGCGCCGTGCTGATCCTGCTCTACTTCCTGCTCACGGCCGCCGCGCTCACGGTGGCCGGCAACGCCCGAGAACGCTTCGGCCACTTCGTGGCGGTGGGGGTCACCGCCATGATCTTCTGGCACGCCTTCATCAACATGGGGATGGTGACGGGCGTGCTGCCGGTGGTGGGGGTCACCCTGCCGCTCATGAGCTACGGCGGCTCCTCGGTGATCGCCGTCTACTTCGGCATCGGGCTGCTGGCGAACGTGGGGATGCGTCGCTTCGTGAACTGACCCCCCGGCCGCCTAGACGACCTTCTGGAGCGCCGAGACGATCTTGGACTTGGGGACGGAGCCGACGATGGTGTCGACGACGCGGCCGCCCTTGAAGACGAGGAGGGTGGGGATGGAGCGGATGCCGTACTGCTGCGGCACGGCCTGGTGGTCGTCGATGTTCAGCTTGGCCACCTTCACCTTCCCCTTGAACTCGGCCGCGACCTCGTCCACCGCGGGGGCGATCGCCTTGCAGGGGCCGCACCACACCGCCCAGAAGTCCACCAGCACGGGGGTTTCGCTCTTCAGGACCTCCTGCTCGAAGGTGGAGTCCTGCAGGGTGACGATGTCGCTGGAGGCCATGGCGATGCTCCTGGGAGTGAAGTTCGGGAGGTCCGTCGGGGACGGGATCCCTAACGCACGCCCGGGGGCGAGGCAAGCCGGACGCGCCCCCGCCCGCCCGCTCCGAGCACGGCCGCTTTCCCGCGGCGCCCGTTTCCTGCTACACCACGGCTCCCGGGCGGGACACCGCCTGCCTTCCCGGGAGGGAATCGACGTCCCATGATGAGCCTCCTCATTCTCCGGATCGCCGCGATCCTCTACGCCGGTGCCGCCGCGGGCTTCATCACCTTCTTCGCCAAGCCGCGGTGGAAGCGCGCGGCGGCCTGGGGCGACTCGCTGCTGCTCGCCGCCTTCGTGGTGCACGCGGTCGCCATCGGCTTCGGCTGCCGCGAGTACGGTGGCATGGAGTTCCTCACCCTGCGCGGCGGGTTCCTGATGCTCGCCTGGCTGGTCTCGGGCGCGTTCCTCCTCGTGCAGCGCGTCTACCCGGTCCCGAGCGTCGGCGCCTTCGCCACCCCGCTGGTGGTGGTCACCCTGCTGCCCACGCTCTTCGGCCCGCCGAACGCGCCGCCCCAGCCGCCGGAGCGGCTGCGCCACGGCCTGCTCTCCGGGCACATCTTCGTGGCGGTGCTGGGCGTCGCCATCTTCGCGCTCGCCTTCGGGGTGGCGCTCATGTACCTGCTGCAGGAGCGCGAGGTGAAGGGCAAGCGCTTCGGCGCGCTCTTCTCGCGCCTGCCGTCGCTGAGCCAGCTCGACACGCTCGAGCAGCGGCTGGTGCGGATCGGCTTCGTGGTCTTCACCATCGCGCTGGTGCTCGGCTCGCTGCTCGCCAACCAGGCCTGGGGCCACTTCTGGCAGTGGGACCCGAAGCAGATCTTCTCGCTCGTGTCCTGGCTGCTCTACGGGGCGCTGGTGCAGCTGCGCCGCTCCGGGCTGCACGGGCGCCGCTACGCCCTGCTGTCGATGGTCGGGTTCGCGATCATCATCACCTCGTTCGTCGGGCTGGGGCTCGTGCCGGTCGGCAAGCACGGGCGCGACTACGGCCTGAACCGCCCGGCCCAGGGGGAGACCGCGGGGAGGAGCGCGCAGTGAGCACGCGGGAGCTGTACCTCGTCGGCCTGTCGCACAAGAGCGCGCCCATCGCGGTGCGCGAGAAGGTGTCGCTCTCGGGCGACGACCTCAAGGACGCCCTCGCCGCGCTCAAGGCGCGCGACGGGGTCGCCGAGGCGATGGTGGTCTCCACCTGCAACCGGATGGAGGCCTACGTGCTCGGCGACTCCATCGAGCCCGCGCGGCGGATCTTCCTCGATCGCTCCGGCGACGCCGCCGGCCACCTCTACGAGGCGGCCGGGCCCGAGGCGGTGCGCCACCTCTTCCGCGTGTCGTCGAGCCTCGACTCGATGGTGCTCGGGGAGCAGCAGATCCTGGGCCAGGTGAAGGAGGCCTACGGCGTCGCCTCCAGCGTGCAGGCGGCCGGCGGGTTCATCTCGCGCCTGTGCAACCGCGCCTTCGCCACCGCCAAGCGGGTCCGCACCGAGACCGACATCGGCCGCGGCGCCTCCAGCGTGTCGCAGGTGGCGGTGGAGCTGGTGGAGAAGATCTTCGACGACCTGAAGGGCCGCGCCATCCTGCTCGTGGGCGCCGGCAAGATGGGCGCGCTCAGCGCCAAGGCCCTCGCCTCGCTCGGCGCCGACCGCATCCTGGTGACGAACCGCTCGCCGGAGCGGGCGCTCTCGCTCGCGGAGCAGGTGGGCGGCTCGGCCCGCCCCTGGGCGGAGCTGCCGCAGCTGCTGGTGCAGGCCGACGTGGTGATCGTCTCCACCGGCGCGCCGACCTACGTCGTCGACCCGGCGCTGGTGCACCCGGCGATGAAGGCCCGCAAGCACCGGTCGCTCTGCTTCATCGACCTCGCGGTGCCGCGCAACGTCGATCCGGCGCTCTCGCAGCTCGACGACGTCTACGCCTACGACATGGACGACCTGCAGAAGGTCGTCCACCAGACGAAGAGCGCGCGGGCCGAGGAGGCCATCCGGGCCGAGGCCATCGTCGAGGCCGAGGTGATGGCCTTCTCGGCGGAGCGCGAGACCCGCGCCGCCCTGCCGGTGCTCTCGCAGCTGCGCCGCCAGGCCGAGGAGATCGCCCGCGCCGAGGCCCAGCGCACCCTGGCCGCCATCGGGGAGAAGCTCGACGACCGCGGGCGCCGCAGCGTCGAGGCCATGGCCCGCGCCATCGTCAACAAGCTGCTGCACGCCCCCACCGCGCGCCTCAAGCAGGCCGCCTCGAACGGCGACAGCCTCCTCCCCGGCGTGGCCGCCGAGCTGTTCGGCATCGACGGCGCCCAGGGCCCGGAGCAGGCCGCCCCCCGCGCGGCGACCGCCGGCGCGGCGCCACCCGCCCCGGGCGCGCTGCCCGACAACGTCGTGTCCCTCTCGGAGAGCAAATGATCCGCATCGCCACCCGCAAGAGCGCCCTCGCCAAGTGGCAGGCCAACCACGTGGCCGGCCTGCTCCGGTCCAACGAGCCCGGGCTGGAGGTGGCGCTGCACGAGCTCAGCACCCGCGGGGACCGCATCCTCGAGGTGCCGCTCGCCCAGGTGGGCGGCAAGGGGCTCTTCGTGAAGGAGATCGAGGACGCGCTTTTGCGGCGCGAGGCCCAGGTGGCCGTCCACTCGATGAAGGACCTGCCCGCGGTGCTGGCCGAGGGGCTGGTGCTCGCCGCCGTCCCCGAGCGCGAGGACCCGCGCGACGCGCTCTGCTCGCCGAAGGCCAGGCGGCTCGAGGATCTCCCCCGGGGCGCCCGCGTCGGCACCGCCAGCCTGCGGCGCGCCGCGCAGCTCAAGGCGCTGCGCCCCGACCTCCACATCGAGACCGTGCGGGGCAACGTCGAGACCCGGCTGCGCAAGGCCGACGGCGAGCTCGACGCGGTGGTGCTGGCCTACGCCGGCCTGAAGCGGCTGGGGCTCGCCGACCGCGTCTCCTACGTCTTCCCGCCGGAGGAGATGCTGCCGGCGGTGGCGCAGGGCGCCCTGGCCATCGAGGCGCGCGGCGACGACCCGGAGACGCTGCGGCGCCTCGCGCCGCTCGACCACCTCGAGACCCGCCACCGGGTGCTCGCCGAGCGCGGTTTGCTGCGCCGCCTCGAGGGCGGCTGCCAGGTGCCCATCGCCGCCCACGCCACCGTCTCCGGAGGCACCGTGGCGCTGCGGGCGCTGGTCGCCTCGCTCGACGGCGCCCAGGTGGTCCGCGGAGAGCGGAGCGGTCCGGTCTCGCGCGCCGAGGCCCTCGGCGAGGCGCTGGGCGAGGAGCTGCTCGGGAAGGGCGCCGCCGAGATCCTGAAGGCCTGCGAGGGGATCGGTCAGGCGCTCGCCGCGCCCCGTCGATGACCCGGGGCGCGCTCGCCGGCCGCACCGTCGCGGTCACCCGCGGCAGGGAGGGCGAGGACGCGCTCTCCGCCCGGCTGCGGGCGCTCGGGGCGGCGGTCCTGGAGTGCCCGGCGATCGCCACCGCGCCGCCGGCGTCCTTCGCGCCCCTCGACGCGGCGCTGCGCGAGGCCGCGCGCTTCCTCTTCGCCGTCTTCGCCAGCGGCAACGCCGTCGCGGCCGTTCGCGGCCGGCTCGACGCGCTCGGGCTCGGGCTCGGCGCGCTCGCCGGCGTCCTGCTCGCCGCCGTCGGAGGAGACACGGCCGCG
>JAJXVM010000026.1 GCA_021782135.1 Myxococcales bacterium
CGATTTCGAGGAGGCCTACCAGGTCATGAAGAGCTCCGGACTTGTGATCAATCGTTAGCCCCGGCCCTCCCCGTGCGACGGGGAGGGAGTGGCCCAGGTACGAGAGGGCTGGCACCCAAGAGACCTCCTCCCCTCTCCCGCGGAAGCGGGGGAGGGTCGGGGAGTGCCCAGGGGCACGAGAGGGCTGGCACCCCAACCGACCTCCTCCCCTCCCCCGCGGAGCGGGGGAGGGTCGAGGAGGGGGTCGCCATTCCGTCAGCAGGGATACTTCTCGCCGTCCAGCACCGCGTCGGCGAGGAGCCGCTGCGCCGGGAGCAGCCCCGAGGCGTCGTACTTGGTGAGCCGCCGGATGCCGGCGAGCAGCATGGCGAGGTCGTCGCCCTCGGCGGAGCAGAAGGCGGCCTTGCGGGCCGCGCTGCCGATCCGCTCCACCGCGCCGAAGGCGAAGACCTTCACCGCGGCGGCCATGAGGCTCCGCTGCCGCTCGGGGAGCCCCGCGCCCTTCTCGGCGCGCAGCAGCGCGCTCTCGAGGGCGAAGATCTCGATGGCGACGTCGGCGAGGGCGAGCAGCACCTCCTGCTCGTCCTTGAGCGCGGCGCGGTACCGCTGCACCGCCGCGCCCGCCACCACCAGGAAGGCCTTCTTGAGCGAGGCGAGGGCCGCCTTCTCGGCCGCGAACGGCGCCGAGAGGTCCGCCTCGTCGGAAGGCGGCGAGAGGAGCGACTCGACCGCCTTCATCACCTCCCGCTGCAGCGGGATCTCGCCCTTCATCGCCTTGCGCAGCAGCGTGCCGGGGATGAGGAGCCGGTTGATCTCGTTGGTGCCCTCGAAGATCCGGTTGATGCGCTCGTCGCGGTAGAAGCGCTCCGCCGGGTACTCCTGGGTGAAGCCGTAGCCGCCGTGGATCTGGACCACCTCGTCGGCCACGCCGGCCAGCACCTCGCTGCAGAACACCTTGGCGATGGCGCACTCGATGGCGTAGTCCTCGATGCCCTTCTGGTAGAGGTCGTAGTAGCCGGGCGCGTCCTTGGGGATGGCCGCCAGCCGCCGGTCGAGGAGCCCCGCCAGCCGGTAGATCACCGCCTCGGAGGCGAAGATGGCCGCGGCGCCCTCCCCGAGCTTCTGCCGGATGGCCCCGAACTTCCCGATGGGGGTGTTGAACTGCTTGCGCAGGTTGGCGTACTTCGCCCCCTCGGCGAGGACGTGCTTGGCGGCGCCGGTGACGGCGGCGCCCAGCTTGAAGCGGCCGACGTTGAGCACGTTGAAGGCGATCTTGTGCCCCTTGCCGATCTCGCCGAGCACGTTCTCCACCGGCACCTTGGCGCCCTCGAGGATCACCTGGGTGGTGGAGGAGCCCTTGATGCCGAGCTTCTTCTCCTCCGGTCCGATGGTCACGCCCTCGAAGGTGCGCTCCACCAGGAAGGCGGTGAAGTGCTCGCCGTCCACCTTGGCGAAGACGGTGAACAGGTCGGCGAAGGCGCCGTTGGTGATGAACTGCTTCGTGCCGTCGAGGAGGTAGAACTTCCCGTCCTCGGAGAGCCGGGCGGTGGTGCGCGCGCCGAGGGCGTCGCTGCCCGAGCCGGGCTCGGTGAGGCAGTAGGCGCCGATCCACTCGCCGCTGGCGAGCTTCGTCAGGTACTTCTCCTTCTGGGCGGCCGTGCCGTAGTAGACGAGCGGCAGGGTGGCGATGCCGGAATGGGCCGAGTAGGTCACCGAGAACGCGCCCGCCGGGGCGATCTTCTCGGCGGCCAGCATGCTCGTCGCCTTGTCGAGCTCGAGGCCGCCGTAGGCCTCGGGGACGTCGATGGCGAGCAGCCCCAGCTGCCCGGCCTTGCGCATCAGGTCCACCGCGTGCCCGAACTCGTGGTGCTCCAGCTTCTCGGCCACCGGCCAGACCTCGTCCTTCACGAAGCCCTCGGTCGAGTCGCCGATGGCGCGCTGCTCCTCGGTGAAGTCCTCCGGGGTGAAGACCTCGGACGGCGGGGTCTCGGCGATGAGGTACTCGCCGCCGCCCGGCTGCCGCTCCTCCGCCTTCGCCGCCACCGCCGCGCCGCCCATCGACTTCGCCACGTTCGTGTTCGCCATGGTTCACGCCCTCTCGAAGACCGCGGCCGCGCCCATGCCGCCGCCGATGCACATCGACACCATCCCGTACCGCTCGCCGCGCCGCCGCATCCCGTGCAGCAGCGTGGCGGTGAGCTTCGCCCCGGTGCAGCCCAGGGGGTGGCCGAGGGCGATGGCGCCGCCGTTCGGGTTCACCCGGGCCGGGTCGAGCCCGAGCACCCGCACGCAGGCGAGCGACTGGGCCGCGAAGGCCTCGTTCAGCTCGACCGACTCGATCGCCCCCTGCGAGAGGCCCGCCAGCTTCAGCGCCACCGGGATGGCCTCGATGGGCCCGAGCCCCATCACCTCCGGCGGCACGCCGCGCACCGCGAAGGAGACGAAGCGCGCCAGCGGGGTCTTGCCGGCCCGGCGCAGGAAGTCCTCGGAGACCACCAGCGCCGCCGCGGCGCCGTCGGTCATCTGCGACGAGTTCCCGGCGGTCACGGTGCCGTTCACCTTGAAGGCCGGCTTGAGCTTAGCGAGCGCCTCGGGGGTGGTGTCGGCGCGGACGCCGTCGTCGGCCTCCACCCGCTCGGTCGTGCTCTGGAGCTTGCCGCCCACCAGCGCCGCCGACTCCGCCTCGACGGCGACCAGCTCCTCGGCGAAGCGCCCCTCGGCCTGGGCCGCCGCCGCCTTGCGGTGGCTCGCGGCGGCGAAGGCGTCCTGGTCCTCGCGCGAGACCTGGTGCCGCTCGGCCACCAGCTCGGCGGTGATGCCCATGGAGGCGAAGGACTCGGGCCAGCTCGCCACCAGCGACGGGTTGGCGCTGTACTTGTTCCCGCCCATGGGCACGAGGCTCATGCTCTCGGCGCCGCCGGCGAGGATGCAGTCGGCGAAGCCGGCCATGATCCGCTCCGCCGCGCTGGCGATGGTCTGCAGCCCCGACGAGCAGAAGCGATTCACGGTCTGGGCCGGCACCTGGTACGGCAGCCCGGCGCGGAGCGCCGCCACCCGGGCCAGGTTCATCCCCTGCTCGCCCTCGGGGAAGGCGCAGCCGAGGATGACGTCCTCGATCTGGAGGGGGTCCACCCCGGCCCGCTCCACCACCCCTCGGATGGCGGCGGCGGCGAGGTCGTCCGGCCGGACGTTCCGGAGCTTCCCCTTCCGGGCCTTGGTGCCGGGGGTGCGGTAGGCGGCGAGGACGTAGGCGCTCTTCATCGGCGTTCTCCGTGCGGCGGGGATCTCAGTTGCGCAGCGGCTTGCCCTTCTTGAGCATGTGCTGGATGCGCTCGAGGGTGCGGCGCTCGCCGCAGAGCTTCAGGAAGGCCTCGCGCTCCAGGTCGAGCAGCCACTCCTCGGTGATGGGGGTGCCGGCCGGCACGTCGCCGCCGGTGATGACCCCGGCGATGACCTTCCCGAGCTGCTCCTCGTACTCGGTGATGAAGCCGCCCATGCGCATGTTCCAGAGCTGGGACGCGAGGCTCGCGGCCACGCTCCGGCCCGGCGCGGAGAGCCCGGCGGCCGCCGCCCGCGGCCGGTAGTTGCCCGCGAGCGCCAGCACCTTCTTCTTGGCGTCGGCGATCCGCTCGTCGGCGTTCATGGTGATGGCGTCGCCCTGGCGCAGGTAGCCCATCTCCCGCAGCTCGGCGGCCGAGGTGCTCACCCGGGCGGTCGCGATCTGCTTGAACGCCTTGAAGAGGAACGGCGAGACGTCGGTCTCGTACTGCGCCGCGAGCCGGATGGCGCGCAGCGCCAGCTCCTTCGTGCCGCCGCCGGCCGGCAGGAGGCCGACGCCGATCTCCACCAGGCCCATGTAGGTCTCGGCGTGGGCGGTGATGGCCGCCGAGTGGAGGCAGACCTCGCAGCCGCCGCCGAGGGCGAGCTGGTGCGGCGCCGCCACCACCGGCACCTGCGCGAGCTTGAGCGCCATGGTGGCCTTCTGGAAGCGCCTCACGGTCAGGTTGATCTCGTCGTACTCGCCCTCGGCGATGGCCATCGCCAGCATGGCCAAATTCGCGCCCGCCGAGAAGTTGGCGCCCTGGTTGGCGATCACCAGCCCGAGCCCCTCCTCCTCGGCGCGCCGCACCGCCCGGTGCGCCATCGCCAGGATCTCGTTGCCGATGGCGTTCATCTTGGTGTGGAACTCGAGGCAGAAGACGCCGTCGCCGAGGTCGAGGATCGAGGCCCCGGCGTTGCGCTCCACCACCCCGCCGGCCCGGGTGACCAGCCCGAGGTCGATCTGCCCGTGCGGCCGCGGCACCTCGCGCCAGCCGCCGTGGACGAGGTCGAGGTACTCCTCCCGGCCGCCCTCCACCCGGTAGAAGCGCTCCACCCTCGCGAGCGCCTCCGGCACCTCCACCCCATCGGCCCGGGCCCGGGCCACGAACTCGCGCGGGCCGATGGCGTCGAGCATCTCGAAGGGGCCGAGCTCCCAGTTGAAGCCCCAGCGCATGGCGCGGTCCACGTTCACCACGTCGTCGGCGATCTCCGGGACGCGCCGGAAGGCGTAGAGCAGCGTGTCTCGCAGGTTGCGCCAGGCGAGCTCGGCCGCCTGGTCGGTCCCGGCCAGCACCGCGCGCAGGCGCGCGCCCGGGTCGTCGAGCCCCTTGGCCGCCTCCACCGAGGCGAAGCGCGGCTTGCGCAGCGGCTCGTACCGGCCGGCGCGGTGATCCCAGAAGAGCTCGACCTTTCCCGCCTCGCTCTTCTCCTTCTTGAAGAAGCCGGCCTTGGTCTTGTTCCCGCGCAGCCCCTGCTGGACCATGTCGCGCAGGAAGGCGGGGAGCCGGAAGACCTCGCGCTCCTCGTCCCGCTCGAGCAGCCGGTAGGAGTTGTCGGCGACGTGGAGCAGGGTGTCGAGCCCCACCAGGTCGGCGGTGCGGAAGGCGGCGCTGCGCGGGCGGGCCGTGGCCGGACCGGCGGCGGCGTCGGCCTCCTCCACCGTCATCTCCAGCGCCAGCATGTGCTTCACCACGTTGCAGAGGGCGAAGACGCCGATGCGGTTGGCGACGAAGTTGGGGGTGTCCTTGGCGTGGACGATCCCCTTCCCGAGCCGGCGGTGGATGAAGCCCGCCAGCGCGGCGGCGATGGCGGGGTCGGTCTCGTCGCAGGGGACCACCTCCACCAGCCGCAGGTAGCGGGGCGGGTTGAAGAAGTGGGTGACGAGGAAGCGCCGGCGCACCTCCTCCGGCAGCGACCTCGCCATGGCGCGCACCGAGAGGCCGCTGGTGTTGGTCGAGAGCACCGCCTCCTCGCGCAGGTGCGGCGCCACCCGGTCGAAGAGCCGCTCCTTCACGGCGAGGTCCTCGAGCACCACCTCGATCACCCAGTCGCACTCGCGCAGGCGGGGGAGATCGTCGTCGAAGTTGCCCACCTCCACCAGCGCCGCCTCGGCGGGCGTGAAGAAGGCGGCCGGCTTCGCCTGCTTCACCCGCTCCAGGCCGGCGGCGGCGGTGGCGGTCGGCGCCACGTCGAGGAGCAGCACCCGCAGCCCGGCGTTGGCGAGGTGGGCGGCGATGGTCCCGCCCATCACCCCCGAGCCCAGCACCGCCACCTTGGAGATCGGTCTCATCACGTTCGCTCCGTCGCGCTTCGTGGTCACGGCTGCACCAGCTCCTTCAGTATCTCGCGCGCCACGATGAGGCGCTGGATCTGGTTGGTGCCCTCGTAGATGGAGGTGATGCGCACGTCGCGAGCGTAGCGCTCCACCGGGAATTCGCGCAGGTACCCGTAGCCGCCCATGAGCTGGACCGCCGAGTGGCAGGCGCGCTCGGCGGCCTCGCTGGCGTAGAGCTTCGCCATGGCCGCCTCCTTGGCGTAGGGCTGGTCGCGGTCCTTGCGGAAGGCGGCGCTGAGCAGGAGCAGCCGCGCCGCCTCGAGCTCGGTGTAGGCGTCGGCGATCATCCACTGCACGCCCTCGAACGAGGTGATGCGCTCGCCGAACTGGACCCGCTCCGAGGCGTAGCGGGTGGCGAAGTCCATGGCGGCGAGCCCGATCCCGAGCGCCAGCGAGCCGACGCCGACGCGGCCGCCGGCGAGCTCGGTCACCGCCACCCGGAAGCCGTCGTGCTGGCGGCCGAGGAGGGCGGCGCGCGGGACGCGGCAGCGCTCGAAGCGCACCTCGGCGGTGGCCGAGGCCCGCTGCCCCATCTTGTCCTCGAGCCGGCCCAGCACCAGCCCGGGGGTGCCGGCGTCCACCAAGAAGCAGCTGATCCCCTTGCCGCGCGGGGCGGCGCGGTCGGTCACCGCCCAGACCACGAAGACCCCGGCGTAGGGGGCGTTGGTGATGAACCGCTTCTCCCCGTCGAGCACCCATCCGTCGCCGTCGGCCACCGCCTGGGTGACCATGCCGGCCGGGTCGGAGCCGGCGCCGGCCTCGGTGAGCGCGAAGCTCGCGGCCGGGTACTCGCCGGAGCAGATGCGCGGCAGGTAGCTCGACTTCTGCTCCTCCGAGCCGACCGCCTGGATGACCTCGGCCACCATGTTGGTGACCGAGACGCTGGCGGCCGACGAGGCGCAGCCGCGGCCGAGCTCGGTGAGGGCCAGCGAGAGGGCGATGGTCCCGGCCTCGGCCCCGCCGTAGCGGCGCCGCACGTTCATGCCCATGAACCCCTGCGCCGCCAGCTTGCCCAGGTTGCCGACGAAGGTGCGCCGGTCGAACTCGCGGTCGAGCCGGGCCGCCGCCGGCTCGAGCTCGACCTGCGCCAGCTCGCGCGCCGCCGCCTGGATGGCCTTCTGCTCTGGGGTGAGCTCGAAGTTCATGGCGTTCCAGGTCCAGGGAGAGCACGGAATGGGCCAGCGCCGTTCGGGCCCGAGAGTGTCGGACAAGTGACCGAAAACAGGTTCATTCCCGCTTGCTTGCTCGGATGCCGCCCCGCCCAGGACTTACCGGATTCGAAACGAATGTGTTTCAATAAAGGCACGTTCGGTGGAACTTGGCCCGGAGGCGGCGGTGCGACTCGGAAGCGACCGACAACCGGTGGTGTGGGCCTTCAGCACCAGCCGCCTGCGACAGGTGTTCGAGAGCGTGGCGGCGACCTACGGCGACAAGGCCGAGGTCCGGGTCTTCGACAGCGGCTTCGAGGATGCGCTGCGGACCGCGCGCGAGCTGGTGGAGGCCGGGGAGCCGGTGGACGCGTTCGTCGCCGCCGGCTCGAACGCGGCCTACCTGCGCGACCACGCCGACGTGCCGGTCTCGTTCGTGCGCGCCACCACTCTCGACGCCCTCCAGGCGGTCGCCCAGGCCCGCCGGATCTCGCGGCGGGTGGGGGTGGTGAACTACCGCAAGGTGGTGCCCGGGCTCGAGCAGGCGCGCGATTTCCTGACCGGCCTGGAGGTGGAGCAGCGCCCGTACCTCACGCTCGAGGAGGCGCGCGCGGCGGTGGACGAGCTGGCGGCGGCGGGCGTGGGGGTGATCGTGGGCACCGGGCCGGTCTGCGACCTCGCCGAGCGCGCCGGGCTGCGGGCGGTGCTGGTCTTCTCGACCGACTCGGTCTCCGAGGCCATCGACCGCGGCATCGAGCTGGCCCGCATCGCCCGCCGGGAGGAGGCGAAGCGCGAGCGGATCCTCGGCATCCTCGCCCACCTCGAGGAGGGGGTGGTGGCGGTCGACCTCGAGGAGCGGATCCAGTCGGTGAACCTCGCCATGGAGCGGCTGCTCGGGCGGAGCGCCCGGGACCTCGTCGGCCAGCGCCTCTCGGCGGCGGCGCCCGAGCTCGGGCTCGCCCGCGTCCTCGCGACCGGCGAGGCGGAGCTCGACGGCGTGCTGCGCCTCGGCGGCAGGACGCTGGTGGCGCACCGGCGGCCGCTGCGCGAGCGCGGCGCCCTCGCCGGCGCGGTGCTCACCTGCCAGGACGCGAGCGCCATCCAGCGGCTCGACCGGAGCCTCCGCTCGCAGCACCGGCCGCGGCGCTTCGTCGCCCGCCATCAGCTCGACTCGATGGTGGGCTCCTCGCCGCCGATGGAGCGGGCGCGGGCGCTCGCGCTCCGCTACGCCCGCACCGACGCCACCGTGCTCATCACCGGCGAGAGCGGCACCGGCAAGGAGGTGGTCGCCCAGGGGATCCACAACGCCAGCACGCGGCGCGACCACCCCTTCGTCGCCATCAACTGCGCCGCCTTCCCCGAGACCCTGCTCGAAGGCGAGCTCTTCGGGCACGAGGAGGGGGCCTTCACCGGCTCGCGCCGGGGCGGCCGGCCCGGCCTCTTCGAGTCGGCCCACGGCGGCACCATCTTCCTCGACGAGGTGGGGGACGTCCCGCTCTCGCTGCAGACCCGGCTCCTGCGCGTGCTGCAGGAGCGGCAGGTGCTCCGGCTCGGCGCCAACGACCCCACGCCGGTGGACGTGCGGGTGATCGCCGCCACCTGGCGCGACCTGCGCCAGGCGGTGGAGGCCGGGCAGTTCCGGGCGGACCTCTACTACCGCCTCGCCATCCTGCCGCTGCACCTGCCGCCCCTGCGCGAGCGGGGCGACGACGCCGCCGCCATCGCCGCCGAGCTGCTGCAGCGGGCGCTGCTGCGCCACGGCGTCCCGTCGGCCCAGCCCCGCGCGCTCGCCCTGCTCTCGCCGCTCCTCGGCCGCTACGCCTGGCCCGGCAACGTGCGCGAGCTCGAGAACGTCGTCGAGCGGGTGGCGGTGCTGTTCGCGGATCGCGACGGCGCCGCCGTGGACGAGGAGGAGCTGCGCGCGGTGCTCCCGGAGCTCCACGCCCCCCCGCGCGCGCTCCCGGCGGCGATCGCGGGCTCGCCGGCGGGCGACACCGACCTGCGCAGCGCGCGGGGCGAGCAGGAGCGGACCCTCATCCGGCGCACCATCGCCGAGTGCGGCGGCAACCAGGCCGAGGCGGCGCGGCGGCTCGGGATCGGGAGGTCGACCCTCTGGCGCAAGCTGAAGGGAGCCGGCTGAGCGCGGTCCGGCCCTCCGGCCTACGCCAGCACCCGCTCCGCCGCCTCGCGCGCCCGGGCGGCGATCTCGCGCTCGTCGCCGCCGAGGAGCTGCCCCTCGCGCAGCCGCACCTCGCCGTTCACCACCACCCAGGCGGCCGGCGCGCCGGCGTGCAGCAGCGCGAGGTCGCCCGCGAGCAGGTCGGGCAGCGCGGCCGGCGGGCGCCACTCGAGCAGGGCGAGATCGGCCGCGGCGCCAGGAGCGATCTCTCCCAGGGCGATCCCGAACAGCCGGCTCGCGAGGTGCCCGCCCCCGGGCCAGAGGTCCTTCGAGACCACGTCGCCGTCGGCGGAGGCGCGGTGCTCGGCCTTGCGCAGGCACATCGACGCGGCGAGCGCCTCGCCGGAGACGTCCGGGAAGAGGCCATCGGTGCCGAGCGCCATGGGCGTCCCCGAGGCGGCCACGTAGCCGACCGGCGGGAACTCGCCGCCCCAGTAGAGCGCCGCCCGCGGCGTCAGCACCAGCCAACTGCCGGTCTCGGCGAGGAGCATCACCTCGCGGCTGGTGAGCGCCGCGTCGCGGGCCACCACCGCGCTCGGGCCGAGCCCGCCGCAGGTGCCGAGGAGCGCGACGGGGTGGAGGCCGGCGATGCGGAACGCCTGCGCCACGTCCTCCTCGTCCTCGGCCACGCAGGCGTGGAGGCCGTGCCGGCCGCCGAGATCCCCCGCCGCCTCGATGGTGGGCCGGTCGAGGCCGGCCAGGCCGTCGAGGCCGATCATGCCGCGCAGCAGCGGGTCGGCCTGGGTCAGCGCCGCGAAGGCCGCGCTGGCGGCGAGGCCGGCGTCGCCTCGACCGCCGCCGTGCCGGTCGGAGGGGCCGTAGGAGAGCGCCGCCCGGATCCCCGCCCGGCGGACGCCCGCGGCCACCGCCGGCAGGGTCTCCTCCTCCTCGCCGGGCGCGCCGCGGACGAGGTCCACCGCGCAGGTCACGCCGGCCTTGAGCGCGGCGAGCGCGCCGGCCGCGCTCAGCGCCTCGGCGGCGTCGGCGTCGAGCCGATCCTCCACCCGGGCCCGGCGCGCCCGGAACTCGGCCTGCGACTGAGGGCTCCTCGCCGGCACCCCGGCGAGCCGCCCGAGCGCTCCCAGGGCGAGCCGCGAGTGGGCGTTCACCATCCCCGGGACGAGCAGCCGCCCGCGCCCCTCCACCACCCAGTCGTCGGGGCGGCGGGGGACGGGCTCGCCGGGTGCGAGCACGGAGGAGATGGTGGTCCCCTCGACCACCACGGTGCCGTGCTCCCGGAGGCCGTCCGGGGTGACGGTCAGGGCGTCCTGGATGACGAGGCGGGCCGACATCGGCCCACATCTTGGCCCCGGTCCCGCCGCCGGTCCAGATCCCGGAATTCGGGTATAAAGCGCCCCATGCTCTCACCGGAGATCCTGAAGAAGCTCGAGTCGATCGAGCAGCGCTACGAGGAGCTGACCGCGCTGCTCTCCGACCCGGCGGTGGCCGCCAGCGGCGACCGGTTCCGCAAGGTGGCGAAGGAGCGCGCCGCCGCCGAGCCGACCGTGACCGCCCTGCGCGCCTACCGGCAGGCCCTCCGGGAGATCGAGGACAACGAGGCGCTGCTCGGGGAGAAGGACCCGGAGATCCGGGAGCTCGCCAAGGAGGAGCTCACCGCGCTGCGCGCCCGCATGCCGGCGGCCGAGGAGCAGCTCAAGATGTACCTCGTCCCCCGCGATCCCAACGACGACAAGGACGTGATCCTCGAGATCCGCGCCGGGGCCGGCGGCGACGAGGCCGGCCTCTTCGCCGCCGAGCTGCTGCGCATGTACCTGCGCTACGCCGAGCGGCACGGCTGGAAGAGCGAGGTGGCCGACCTCTCGGCGGGGGCCCTCGGCGGCATCAAGGAGGCGGTGGTCAACATCGGCGGCGACGCCGTCTACTCGGCGCTCAAGTACGAGTCGGGCGTGCACCGGGTGCAGCGGGTGCCGGCCACCGAGCAGCAGGGGCGCATCCACACCTCGACCGTGACGGTGGCGGTGATGCCGGAGGCCGAGGACATCGACGTCCAGATCAACCCGGCCGACATCGAGATGGACGTGTTCCGCTCCACCGGCTCGGGCGGTCAGAGCGTCAACACCACCGACTCGGCGGTGCGGCTCACCCACAAGCCCACCGGCGTCATCGTGAAGTGCCAGCAGGAGAAGAGCCAGCTCAAGAACCGCAACATGGCGATGCGGATGCTGCGGGCCAAGCTCTACGAGATGGAGCTCGAGAAGCAGAAGAGCTCGCGCGACGCCGCCCGCAAGAGCCAGGTGGGCTCCGGCGACCGCTCCGAGAAGATCCGCACCTACAACTTCCCGCAGGACCGGCTCACCGATCACCGCATCAACTACACGCGCCACAACCTGCCCGCGGTGATGGACGGCGACGTGCAGGACATGATCGACGCCTGCCGCACCTACTACGCCGCCGAGGCGCTGCGGGAGGCCTCGCGGGCCGAGCAGCCGGGCGCGGCGGAGAGGCGGGCGTGAGCGAGCCGCCGGGGGGGCCTCCCTCCCCCGCCCCCCTCTGGACCCCGCTCAAGCTCCTCTCCTGGACCCAGGGCTTCTTCGCCCGGTCCGGGGTGGACGCGCCGCGCCTCACCGCCGAGCTGCTGCTCGCCCACGCCCTCGGCTGCGACCGGGTGCGGCTCTACCTCGACTTCGACAAGCCGCTCGGCGAGCCGGAGCTGGCCGCCTTCCGCGCGCTGGTGAAGCGGCGCGCGGCCGGGGAGCCCACCGCCTACCTGCTCGGCCGCAAGGAGTTCTACGGCCGCCCGTTCCGGGTGGACCGGCGGGTGCTCGTGCCGCGACCCGAGACCGAGCTGCTGGTCGAGGCGGCGCTGCCCGCGCTGCCGGAGGGGGGCGCCGCGCTCGACCTGTGCACCGGCACGGGCTGCATCGGGATCACGCTGGCGCTCGAGCGACCGGGAGCGCGGGTGACGGCGGTGGACCTCTCTCCCGAGGCGCTGGCGGTGGCGAAAGAGAACGCCGCCGCGCTCGGCGCCGCGGTCGACCTGCTCCAGGGCGACCTCTTCGGGCCGGTCCCGCCGGAGGCCCGCTTCCACGTCATCGCCTCGAACCCGCCCTACGTCCCGAGCGGCGAGCTCCCCGGCCTCTCGCGCGAGGTGCGCCAGGAGCCGGCGCTGGCGCTCGACGGGGGCCCCGACGGCCTCGCGGTGGCGCGGCGGCTGGTGGCCGAGGCCCCCGGGCGGCTCCTCCCCGGCGGCGCGCTGCTGGTCGAGCTGCACGAGAGCCACGCCGAGGCGCTGCCGGCGCTCTGCCGGGAGGCCGGCTTCGGCCGGGTCGAGCTGCGCCGAGACCTCGCCGGCCTGCCGCGCTTCGTGGTGGCGGTGGTATAAGGGCCCGCCTTTCCGAGAGAACCGATGGACAAGATCATCGTAGAAGGGGGCGTCCCCCTCCGCGGCACGGTGGCGGTGTCCGGCGCCAAGAACGCCGCCCTGCCGGCGCTCGCCGCGTCGTTGCTGGCGGAGGGCGACCACGTCCTCCACAACGTCCCCGACCTCGCCGACGTGCGCACGCTCGGGCGCATCCTGCGCCACATGGGCTGCGTGGTGGAGCGCGGCGAGGGGCGCACGGTGCACCTGCGCGTGCCAGCCGCCCTCAACGCCGAGGCGCCCTACGACCTCGTCCGCACCATGCGCGCCAGCGTGGTGGTGCTCGGGCCGCTGCTCGCCCGCTTCGGGCGGGCCCGGGTGTCGCTGCCGGGCGGCTGCGCCATCGGCGCGCGCCCCATCGACCAGCACCTCAAGGTGCTCGGCGCCATGGGGGCGGAGATCACCATCGAGCACGGCTACGTCGAGGCGAAGGTGCCGCGCGGCCGGCTGCGCGGGGCGGAGTTCGTCTTCGACCTGCAGACCGTCACCGGGACCGAGAACGCGCTCATGGCGGCCGTGCTGGCCGACGGCGAGACGGTGCTGCGCAACTGCGCCCGCGAGCCGGAGGTCGCCGACCTGGCGGCGGCGCTCAACGGGATGGGCGCGCGCATCGAGGGCGGGGGGCGCGCCGAGATCCGGGTCCACGGCGTCTCGTCGCTCCGGCCCATGCGGCACGCCGTCATCTCCGACCGCATCGAGGCCGGCACCCTGCTCGTCGCCGGCGCCCTCACCCGCGGCGACGTGGTGGTGCAGGGCTGCGAGCCGGATCACATGGCGGCGCTCCTCGAGAAGCTGCGCGAGGCCGGCGCCGTCCTCGAGCTCGTCCCCGGCGGGCTGCGCGTGCGCGGCGAGGGGCGGCCCAAGCCGATCAGCCTCCGCACCGCGCCCCACCCCGGCTTCCCCACCGACATGCAGGCGCAGATGATGGTGCTCGCGGCGGTGGCCGACGGCTCCTCGGTGATCACCGAGACCATCTTCGAGAACCGCTACATGCACGTGCTCGAGCTGCGCCGGCTCGGCGCCGAGATCACCGTGGACGGCAAGACCGCCCTGGTGAAGGGCGTGCCCCGCCTCTCCGGCGCGCCGGTGATGGCGAGCGATCTGCGCGCCTCGGCGGCGCTGGTGCTGGCCGGGCTCGACGCCTCCGGGCAGACGGAGGTGCAGCGCGTCTACCACCTCGACCGCGGCTACGAGCGGCTCGAGGAGAAGCTCGCGCCCCTGGGGGCGCGCATCCGGAGGGTGTCCGCGTGACCAGCCTGCCTTCCAACCGCGAGCTCGCCCGGCGCGCCCGCACCGCCCTCGCCGAGGGGCCGCTCCTCACCGTGGCCGTCCCCAAGGGCCGGCTCACCGAGGAGGCCTCGACGCTCTTCGAGAAGGCGCTCGGGGTCTCGCCCAAGGCGCTCCTCGGCAAGACCCGCAAGCTCTTCGCCGACGCGCCGGAGGTGGGGCTGCGCTTCATCTCCATCCGCGCCGCCGACGTGGCGAGCTACGTGGAGCACGGCGCCGCCCAGGTCGGCATCGTCGGGCTCGACGTGCTGCGCGAGGAGCCGCGGGACCTGTACGAGCCGCTCGACCTCGGGATCGGGCGCTGCGAGGTGATCGTGGCCCGGCCCAAGGACGCGAAGCCGCTGCCGCGCGGCGTCGCCCCCCGGGTCGCCACCAAGTACGTGAGCCTGGCGGCGGAGCACTTCGCGAAGAAGGGGCTCCCGGCCGAGGTGATCGCCCTCCACGGCTCGATCGAGGTCGCGCCCTCGCTCGGGCTCGCCGACGCCATCGTGGACATCACCGAGACCGGCGAGACGCTGCGGGCCAACGGCCTGGTGGTGGAGGAGTCGGTGCTCCCGGTCTCCGCGCGCCTGGTGGTGAACCGGGTCGCGCTCAAGCTCCACCCCGAGCGGCTCCGGCTCCTGGTGGCGGCCCTCCGGGAGGCTTGCCGCCCCACCCCCCGAGACGGTTGATCGGGGCGCACCTTCCCGCCTATCATCCTTTTCAGCACCCCCACGCTCCCACCCGCAGCTCCCGAGGTCCTAAAGGAGGACCGACGCCAGATGGATTGCCCTCGGTGCAACGTCGAGATGGCCGAGATCGCCGGAGACGAGAACACGGCCCAGCGGTGCCCTGACTGCGGGGGCGTCTGGATCGATCCCGCCGACCTGAACCGCGTGCTGCTGCACCACAACCTGCGCGCGCTGTCGGCGCTCGGCGGCTGGGTCAACCCCGACGAGATCGCCGGCATGTGCCCGGCCTGCAACGTTGACCTGGTGGCGGTGGAGGGCGGCGAACGACGTTCGCTGCACTACGACACCTGCGAGAGCTGCGGCGGGATCTGGCTCGAAGGGCCGGACGAGGACGAGATCGCCGAGAGCATCGAGTGGAAGCAGCTCGCGGGCGAGGTCGTCTCGTTCTTCAAGGCCTTCTCGAAGAAGTAGAGCCCCCTCCCGGCCTCCCCCGCGGCGCGGGGGAGGCGGGATGCCCTGGACGGAGCTTCGATCGCGGACGGCGGCGCGGTTCGGCCGGCGCTCACCACTCGCGATCGTCGCGCCAGGGGTAGGCCGTGTTGGAGTAGCCGCGGATCTCCCAGTAGCCGCGCCGGTCGTGCGTGAGCACCTCGATCCGCTTCACCCACTTCGCGCCCTTGTAGGCGTAGAGCTGCGGCGTCACCACGCGCGCCGGCCCGCCCAGCTCCGCCGCCAGCGGCGCGCCGCCCAGCTCGTGCGCCAGCAGGACGTCGTCCTTGAGCACCTCCTCGAGCGGGAGGTTGGTGGAGTAGTCGTCGTAGGAGTGGAAGAGGGCGTGGCTCGCGGCGGCGGTGGGCCGGGCGAGCGCGAGCAGGGTCGTGAGCGGCACGCCGCGCCAGGTGAGCCCGAGCACGCTCCAGCCGGTGACGCAGTGGAAGTCGGCGGTCCGCTCCTCCTGCGGGAGCGCCAGCAGCTCGTCGAAGGTGAAGGTGAGCGGCTCCTCGACCGCGCCGTCGATGGTGAGCCGCCAGCGCTCCTTCGAAACCTCCGGCACCCGGCCCAGGTCCATGGGGATGAGCTCGTCCTGCTCGCCCTGCTTCACCGGCAGCCGCGGCATGCCGTGGGCGTTGCGGGGCCCCTCCCCCCGCGGCGCCGGGTCGGCCAGCGACGGGGTGGCGCGGATCCTGTCGGCGAAGCGCGCGAGGAGCGCCGCGCGCCCCTCCTCGATGCGGCGGGGGAGGTCGTCCATCCGCTGGACTCTAACGCCGGCGCCGCCGCCGGCGAGCCCGTTCGCGCCCCCTCGTCAGGCCCCTCCTGGTCGAGCGCGCTCGTCCTTGACTCCGGGGGGCGTTCACGGCAGAAAGAGAGCCGTCGCGCGGGAATAGCTCAGTTGGTAGAGCATCAGCTTCCCAAGCTGAGGGTCGCGGGTTCGAATCCCGTTTCCCGCTCCAAGTTCAAGGGCCGGAATTTCGTGGCGATCTCGCCCGGGGTTCCGGCCCTCTTTCTTGGCGCTCTCGGCTCCCGCAACACCGGCGCAACACGGGGCCTTGTTCCCGCCCGGCGCGGCCGGCGCAAGCAGGCCGGCAGGCCCCGCCTCACCGGGCTCCAACTCCACTCCGCCGAGCCGCAGCTTCTCGATCTCCCCCCGCATGAAGTCGGGGGCGAGGTGGCCGTACCGGTCGAGCGTGATCCGCACGTCGCCGTGTCCCAGGATCAGGCTCACCGCCGGGAGCGAGCAACCGGACTGGAGCAGCAGGCTCGCGCAGGTGTGGCGCAGATCGTGGAACCGGATCTGGCGCACCCGCGCCTTGGGCCAGAGCCTGTCGCCGTGGACGAGACAGCGGCGCGGAGCAGGGTCCGGGGCCAGCTCGGCATGGGCGCAGCGCGGGGCCGACCGGTCTCGCTTGCCCTCCCCGTTCACGCGGGCGCGGCAGACGTGCTGGTAGCCGGCGACGATGCCGGCCCGAGCCAGGGCGCGGCGAAGTATGCCCGGGAAGTCCACGTTCTCGCTGTGCATGAGCCCGTCCGGACGCGGGAAGACCAGGTCCGAGGGCGAGGAGTCCACCGCCTGGCGCAGGACAGGAAGCAGCTCGGGGTGGACCGGCACCGCCCTCGCTTTCCCGTTTTTGGTGGTGTCGCGGCCCCAGCTGCGGGCGAAGGTGAGCCGCGCCGCGCCGAGGTCGATGTCCGCCTTTCTTAAACCGCACAACTCGCCTTCGCGTCCGCCGGTGTAGATGGCCGCCGCGAAGATGGGACGCCAGCGTGGCGCCAGCGCCGCCAGGACCGGCCCGACCTCCTCGCGGCGCAGGTAGTCGAAGGAGCGCCTTGGCACCTTGCGGCGGCGGACGTCCAGGACCGGATTCATTCCCGCCCACCGCCCCGCTTCCTTGGCCCGCGTGAAGGCCCGGCTGAGGTAGCCGCGCAGGTGGTTCACGCTCTGTGGTCCCAGCTCGGCACTCTTCGCCTGGAGGAGGCGCTCGACGTGCGCGGGCTTCAGCGCGGCCAGGGTCAGTGCCGCCAGATCCGCAGCCTGCAGGTGCTTCCGCACGGCGCTCTCGTTGGTGCGGTGGCCCGGCGTGCCCTCGCTGTAGTGCTCGAGCCACCAGGTCAGGAGCTCCGACACCGTGCCGCCGCCATCAGCCGGGGGTTTGGCTTCGAGCCCGTGGCGCTGCCGCTCGCCCTTCGCCTCCAAGTCGCGAGCAAGTCGGAGGGCGTCCGCCTTCACGTGCGCGTGGGTAGCCCGGTAGCGCCACCGGCCGTCGGCGTCCTTCCACTTCGCCACCCACTTGCCCCGGTACCTGTACGCACTCGCCATGCTCTCAGCTTCCTTCCCGGGAGCGCCTCGCGCCGAGCGGCAGGGACTCCCCACCGGCGTAGGCTCGGACGTCCTCCGGAGCGAACCGCACCAGGCCACCGACTCGGCGGTAGGGCAGGTCGCCCTGTTGCACGTGCAGGTACACCCAGCTCACCGAGACCCGGAGGAACGCGGCGACGTCCTTCGCCGTCCAGAGGCACTCGGCTGCGAGCGGGGGGAGAGCGGTGGCACTCACTCGGGCTCCTCCTCGACAGCTCCGCGATGTGGCGCGCCCGGACCTGAAACCCTAAGCAGCCCGCGCGCTGCTCGCCCGCTCCCCGCCGCGGAGGCGGTCATCGGTCCCGCACGTTCGGCGCTCGCCCGGTCCATGGCCCACCCCGTCAGCGCTTTCGCTCGGCGCGCGGCACATCGAAGCCGGCGCCCTTCTGCCGCACCTCGAGGCTGCGGTGGAAGAGCAGGTGGAGCAGGTACTCTTCGCGCCCCATCCCGAGCGCCTGGCGATCCGCCTCCAGCGGCACCGATGCCGCCGCCGGCAGGCCGAACCAGGTCCGGAGACCGTCGAGGAGGCGGACCACGTAGGCGGTGAGGTCGATGCCGCGCCCCGTCGCCTCGCCCTTCGCGAAGGTCACGAGCTCGCGCGGGATGCGGAAGGTCTGCATCACCTTCTCGGTGGACTGGAACTGCGGCTCCTCGCGGAGTGGTTTCTTGGCTGGCATGGGATGGTCGGGCGCTGGTAATACGTATGTACGCGCTTCGACGTCGACGGTCAACCCGCCGCCCCGCGGCCTCATGGGGCCCTCTGCGCGGTGGGCCCTGGGGCACCGTCCCCTCCAACGCTCGCCAGCGGTCGCCCGCCGCCGCTCTTGCGACGCCACCGCCGGGATCCTATGCTGTGTAGAACGAGGTGGAACCAGATGGAATACAAGAGCGTGAAGATCCCAGAGTGGGTCTACGTGAACGCCCTCGCAGCTCGGACTGATCTCCTGCGCCGAGGGCTGGATGCCATCCCCGCCGACGTCCGCGACCCACGGAACTGCCCGCGGTGCGGGTCGAAGATGGAGCCGCTCGCGGACGCGCCGGCGGTCGAGTGCGCCGCCGGGTGCGGCTATCGCCAGGACAGCATCGATGCCGCCGAAGGCGTCGGCCTGGGAGTGCTCCTCGGCCTGGGCCTCGCGGCGCTGCTCGAGCGGCTCCCGAACAAAGAGCAGGCCCGCCCAACCCCGGCCCAGGTGAAGGCCCGGGCCGCGATCGCCGGGATCCGACGGACCGCCAAGGCGCGCGGGCTCGACAAGCTGACTGACGAGGAGGTCGAGTCGGAGATCAAGGCTGCGCGGCGGGAGCGCCGGCCGCCTCGGGCAAAGCGACCGTGAGGATCGTTCTCGATACGAACGTGCTCGTGTCGGGACTCCTTTCGCATGGAGGACCACCGAGCCTCATCCTGGATCTGGTCGAAGCTGGCCGGCTGAAGGTCCTCTACGACGACCGGGTGATGCTCGAGTACCGGGAGGTGCTGGCCCGGCCGCGCTTCTCGTTCTCCGCGGAGTCGGTCGCGGCGATCATCGAGTTGCTCGAGGAGACAGGGGAGCGCACCGCGGCGGCGCCGCTCGACGTCGAACTGCGGGACCCGGACGACCTCCCCTTTCTCGAGGTGGCGGTCAGGGGGAAGGCCGACGCTCTCGTGACGGGCAACACGCGGCACTTCCCAGCGGAGTACAGCGGGGTGCCGATCCTTTCGCCGGCGGCCTTCCTCGCGTTCCTGATGTCTTGACGGGCCTGACCGCCAGCCACCCCGATCGACACCGGCCGGCCCCGCTGTTGCCGCTCACTCCGGATGACGGCGTAGCGCCCGATCTCGCGCGTGCAGCGTGAGGGGGAGTCGCGCGCCACGCCGGCGAGGGGCATCGCGCAGTCCGGACACTGGCAGTCACGGTAGGTGATGGTATCGACGCCGCCGAGGAGGGGGCACCGGCGCGTCGTCGGCCCCGGAAACGGGTGACGGGGAGCGTGTGTCCGCACGCCCCCCGCCGTGCCCCGGGCCTGTGTCCGCAGGTGACCGGAGCAACATTCGATTCGTACAGGTGGAGGTCCACGTCAAGGTTTGGCTCGCCCGGCCTCCGACGGTGGACGAGGCTCGCCCGGGGCGCTGCCCGGCTTGCGAGGCCCCGAGCCGCCCCGCGGGCGGTCTCCTGGGGCTCCACGGCCACGGTCTGCGCGAGCGGCACCAGTGGGGCCCGGTCGAGTTCGGGGGGAACGCGGAGCTGATCGGGATCCCGCTCCGGCGCTACCTCTGCCGCACCTGCGGCGCGGTGGTCGTGGTGGGGCCTCGCGGCATCGCCCGCCGCCGGCTCTACGGCGCCGGGGCCATCGCGCTCGCCCTGGCGCCCTGGCGCCCTGGCGCTCTGGGGCTGCGGCGGGCAGCTGGCCAGGCTGGTGCGACAGCGGGTGAGCCCGTTCGCCGTGGTGGGTGCCACCGCGGCGGCGGGCTGGGCCTCCCTGCGCCGGTGGTCGAGGGCGGTGCGGGACGGCCGGCTCTTCGTCCAGGTCCGTGCACTGCCGGCCGAGGCGCGGCTCCGCCAGGTGGCCGCTCGCGCCGCGACGACGCTGGCGGCCTGCGCGCCGGGTTCGGGGCTGCCCATCGAGGCGGCCGCGTTCCTCGGGGCGAGCATGTAGGCCGAGGTCCATCGCAGCGGCGGCGCGGCCGGAGGCGATCCCACCATCCAGGATCCCTCCGCGCCGCCCCGGCCGCCGGGCACTGCTCGCCG
>JAJXVM010000298.1 GCA_021782135.1 Myxococcales bacterium
CGGCCCGCGCCGCGGCCGGTCCGGCGCCGGCCGGGCCCACCATCTCCCGGGTCGAGCTCCTCGCGCCGCCGGGCGAGGACGTGGCCGCGCTCCGTCCGCTGGTGGCCCTCGGGCCGGGGGACCCGCTGGCGCCGCGGGCGGTCCGCCGCACGGTCCAGGCCCTCTACCGGCTCGGCCGCTTCGGGAACGTGGTGGTGACGGCCGTCCCCGACCCGGCCGCGCCCGGCCAGGTGGTGCTCCGGGTGCGCTGCCTGCCGCGGCGCGTGCTCGGCGCCATCCGCTTCGAGGGCGCGATCCCCCCCGGCTTCCCGGAGTCGAGGCTGCTGCGGCTCACCGGCCTCTCTCCGGGGCTCGAGTTCCAGCCGGCCCGGCTGGACCGCGGCCTGCGCCGGCTGGAGACGGCGCTCTCCCGGGCCGGGTGGCGCCAGGGGCGCGCCCGCGCCGAGGTGACGGGCGAGGACCGGGTGACGGTCCGGGTGGAGATCACCGGGCGGGCGCCCACGCGGGTGTCCCGGCTCGAGCTGCCCGGCCTGCCGGCGGCGGCGGCGAAGCGGCTCTCGGACGGCCTGCGGACCGCGCCGGGCGCGCCGCTCGACCTCGACGCCCTCGAGGAGGACGGGCGGACGCTGCTGCAGCGGCTCCGCCAGGCCGGCTACCTGCGCGCGCGGGTGGCCACGCCGCGCATCCACCTCACCGCGGACGAGCAGGGGCCGCGCGCCGAGGTCTCGCTGCCGGTCGAGCCGGGCCCGCGGCTCACCTTCCGCTTCCCGGGCGCCACCTCCTTCCCGCCCGCCGAGCTGCGGGCCCGGCTGGGGCTCGATCCCGAGGAGCCGCTCGACCCCTCCGCGCTGGCCGCGGCGGCGGCCCGGCTCCAGGCCTGGTACGTGTCGCAGGGGAACCTCTTCGCCCGCGTGGTCGGCCGGGAGGTGGTCGAGAACGGCGAGCACGCGCTGGTCTTCGAGGTGGAGGAGGGGCGGCGGTACCGGGTGGGCGAGGTGCGCTTCTCCGGGGCCGCCTTCCACGACGCGCACTGGCTGCGGGAGCGCCTGCGGGAAGGGCTCGAGGAGCAGGCCCCGGAGGAGCCGGACGCCGCGGCGCTCGCGCGCGAGCGGCTGGAGCTGGCCACCGGGACCCGCGTCGCCCGCGAGACGCGCGCGCTGGCGAAGCCGGGCGAGGTCTACGACGAGCCGAGCTGGGATCGCGCCCTGGCGCGGCTGCTCGACCTCTACCACGGGGAGGGCTTCCTGCAGGCGCGGCTCGAGGGGGTCCGGCTCGACGTGGACTCCCGGCGCGGGGTGGTGGACGTGGACATCCAGCTCTTCGAGGGCGTGCGCACCATGGTCGAGTCGATCGCCTTCCAGGGCGACGCGGCCATCGGCCCGCCCGAGCTGGCGCGCGCCTCCCAGCTGTCGCCCGGCGCGCCGCTCTCGGGCGAGGCCGTCGCCCGGACCCGCGACGCCATCCTCGCCCTCTACGTGCACCGGGGGTTCGCCTACGCCCGGGTGGAGGCGCAGGAGGAGCTCTCGCCGGATCACCGCACCGCCGTGGTCCGCTTCCGCATCGCGGAGGGACCCCGGGTCCGCATCGCCAACGTGGTGGTGTCCGGCAACCGCCGGACCCGCGAGGACGTGATCAGGAACGCGCTGACGATCAAGCCGGGCGACGTCTACGACCCGGACGCCGTCGCCACCAGCCAGAGCCGGCTCCTGCGGCTCGGCGCCTTCCGCTCGGCGGCGCTGCGCCTCGGCGATCCGGAGGTCCCCGAGGAGCGGAAGGACCTGACGGTGGACCTCTCGGAGGGGCCGTGGGCCACCCTCGCGCCCGGGGCCGGGTTCTCCCTCGCGGACGGGCCGCGCGCCTTCCTGGAGTGGAACCAGCCCAACCTGCTCGGCCGGGCGCTCGACTTCACCGTCCGCAGCAAGGTGAACTACCCCCTGCCGGAGTTCCGCCAGAACCTGCCCGCCGATCCCGTCCAGCGGATCGAGGGGCGGGCCGACGTCTCGCTCAACTACCCGCGCCCCTCCTTCCTGCCCTTCGCGGCCGGGGCGCGCCTCGACGCCATCGTCGAGCGGCTCCACCGGGACGCCTACGACCTCTCCCGCGGCTCGTTCATGCCCGGCCTCGACGTCCCCCTCGGCGACCGGATCACGCTCTCCCTCTCGTACGAGATCGAGGTGGATCAGATGACCCGCCTCAACACCACCGAGGCGCTCACCCTGGCCGACCTGGAGCGCCTGCGGCTGCCGGACGGCGCCACCACGCTCCAGTCCTTCCGGCCCACCCTGACCTTCGACTTCCGCGACAACGCCGTGAACCCGCGCCACGGGTGGTTCGCGAGCGGGACCGCCGACCTCGCCCACTCCATCTCCAGCTCGCTCCTGTTCGGGCTGCTGCCGGCCTCCGACGCCGCGAACTTCACCAGCATGCTGAAGCTCTCCGGCAACCTGACCGGCTACCTCCCGGTCGGGAGCCAGAGCTCGTTCGCCCTGTCGGTGCGCGGGGGGCGGGTGGTGTCGCTCGAGGCCGGCTCGGTGACCATCGGCCCCAAGCGCTTCTTCCTGGGCGGCGCCGCCACCATGCGCGGGTACCAGGAGGACGAGATGGTGCCGGCCGACTACCGCGCGCTGGTCGCCTCGCAGGTGGCCGCCTGCCGAGGCGGCAAGGGCTGCACGGCGGCGGCGAACGCCGCGCTGACGGGGCAGCAGCTCGTCTCGGAGGGCGGCCAGGCCTTCGCCCTGGTCAAGGCCGAGCTGCGCATGCCGCTCTCGCGCTCCACCGAGCTCGGGCTCTTCACCGATCTCGGGAACCTCTGGCTCGATCCGGCGGCGGCCGACTACCTCGACCTGCGGCTGAACGTCGGCGCGGGCATCCGCTTCCGCACGCCCATCGGCCCGGCGGCGCTCGATCTCGGCTTCAACGTCTCGCCGGACCGGCTGGTCGGCGAGAGCGTGGCGGAGCCGCACTTCTCCATCGGGCTGTTCTGATCCACGGGGCACGCCGCCCCGCCCCGCCGGCGGAGCCGTCGGGGCCCCTCCCGTGGCTCGCCCGCCGCGGGCGCTACGCCGGGAACCGCGCGATCACCTCGTCGAAGCTCTCGAAGGGGATGCAGCGGATCCTCTCCTCGCCGCAGTAGCGCACCAGCTTGCCGCGCGCGAAGACCAGGTCGGCCGCGGCGGCGGCGCAGCGGTCGGCGGTCCCGTCCCCGCAGAGCACCACCTTGTAGCCCTCGGCCTGGAGCGCGCGCGCCACCGCCCCCTTGCAGAAGCCGCACTTGCCGCAGCCCTCGAAGCCCTGGTGGAACGAGACCCGCATCCCCTCCGGCGAGCAGGTGGCGTGGTTGGAGCGGAGCTGGAGGGAGGCGCGCAGCTCCGGGGGGAGCCGGTCCAGCACCGGGGTGATGTAGACGTCCAGCCCGGCCGAGCAGACCACGAACGGCAGCCCGCCGCGGCGCGCGTGCTCGACGAAGCGCTCGAAGCCGGGGCGCAGCACCGCGGCCGCGCGGGCGAAGGCGGCGATCTCCTCCGCCGGGGCGGTGATGGGCTCGAAGATCCGGCGCAGCAGCTCGGAGAAGGAGAAGGCGCCCGCCTTGTAGGCGTCGCACTCGCGCCGCCACAGGTCGTGCCCGGCGAAGCGGATCGCCACCCGGTCGCCGATGTCCTCCAGCACCGCGGTCCCGTCGAAGTCGCACAGCACCGCCCAGCGGTCCGGGCGCCCGGCGGGGGGCGAGGTCGGTTCGAGCATGCCCGTTTCTACGGGCGGCGGCCGGGCGCGGTCAACCCGGCACCTCGCCCGTGCCGACCACCCCGAAGCCGCGGAGCGCCGGCCGCGCCGCCGCCGCTGCGAACCCGGCCGCCCGGAGCAGGTCGGCCAGCGAGTCCTCGGTGAAGCGGCCGTGCAGCGCCGACATGGCGCGCCAGAGCCGCATGGCGGCCCCGAAGCGCAGCCCGTCGCGGAAGGCCCCACGCCCGTCGGCGGGGCCGTCCCGCGGCTCGAGGAACGCCACCCGGCCGCCCGGTCGGACCACCCGCCGCAGCTCGGCCAGCGCCGCGCCCGGATCGGGCAGCAGGTAGAGCACGCTGTGGCCGGCCGCGCCGTCGAAGCTCGCCGCGCCGAAGGGGAGGGCGAGGGCGTCGGCCCGCAGGAGCGGCAGCGCCACCCCGGCGGCCCGCGCCCGGCGGCGG
>JAJXVM010000299.1 GCA_021782135.1 Myxococcales bacterium
CGCAGCCGGCGTCCTCGACGGCGCGCCGCGCCTCCTCCGCCGCGGCCGCGGCGCGCTCCGCCCCGCAGGCCTGGACGCGGGCCACCAGCGCCTCCGGCTCCTCGGCGCCGAGCTTCTCCCGTCGCCGGCTCTCCACGTCGGCGTGCCGCACCTTGAGCGCCTTGAGGCGGGTCTCCAGCAGCCGCTCCACCTCGGCGTAGACCCCGGTGCCGAAGAGCTTGCCCAGGAGCCCCTCGCGCTCGCGCGAGTCGGCCACCAGGAACTTCTTGAACTCACCCTGGGGGAGCAGCACCACCTGCGTGAACTGCTCGGCGGTGAAGCCGAGCAGCTCCTCCAGCGCCGCGGTGACCCGCCCCGCCCTCGTCGCCAGCACCTCCCCGTCCCGCTCGCGCCGCAGCCTGGCGGTGGCGTCCTCCTGGGTCTCGCCGCTCCCGCGCTGCTTGGGGCGGGAGAAGGCCGCCGCGCGCTCCACGCGGTAGACCTCCGGCCCGAGCGCGAACCGGAACACCACCCGCGGCGCTTCCGCCGGGGCCGCGAGGTCGCACTTGAGGCGCGGCTTCTCTCCGCGCGTCCCCGGCACCGTGCCGTAGAGGGCGAAGACGATGGCGTCGAAGAGGGTGGTCTTGCCGGCGCCGGTGGGGCCGTGGATGAGGAACAGGTCGCTCCCGCCCAGGTCGCGGAAGTCCACGCGCTGCGTGCCGACGTACGGCCCGAAGGCGGTGATCTCGAGGTCGAGCGGCCTCATCTCACGCCTCCCTCCCCGCCCGTGCCACCTCGTCGAAGGCTTCCTGGAACAGCGTCCGCTCCTCCTCGCCCGGCGGCCCGCCGGTCATGTCGGCGAAGAACCCCTCGAACAGGCGCATGTCGTCCCCGCCGGCGGCGGCCAGCCGGGCCGCGAAGGTCCCCTCGACCGGCGCGACCGCGAGCTCCGCCCGCTGCACCTCGAGGACGCCGGGGAAGCGCTGGCGGAGCTTGCCCACGGCGTCGAGCACGTAGCCCGGGTCGGTCAGGGTTGCCTGGACGAGGTCGACGCGGTGGCGCTCCAGGGCGGGGTCGCCGAGCAGCTCCGAGAGCGTCCCCCGCAGCCGCACCACGTCGCGCCGGGGCGTGAGCTCCACCCGGCGGACGGTGGCGCCCCCCCCCGGCTCGAGCTCCACCAGTTCCACCCCCTTGTCTTGGGCCGCCTCGCCGAACGAGTACTTGAGGAGCGACCCGCTGTAGCGGAGCCGCTCGTCCCCGGCGCTCTGGGGCGCGTGCAGGTGGCCCAGCGCCACGTAGTCGAACCCGCCGAAGGCCTCCGGCGGCACGGCGCCGCTGCCGCCCACGGTGAGGGCCCTCTCGCTCTCGCTCTGCGCCGCGCCGTCCACGAAGGCGTGGGCGGCGAGCACGCGCACGCCGCCCCGCGAGGCGGCGTCGGCCCGGGCGCGCTCGAGCACGAAGGAGGTGGCGGCGGCGTGCCCGCGCAGCGCCTCGTCGCCGCTCTCGGCTCGCACCACCTCCGGGTCCACGTACGGGACCGGGTAGACGAACCCGGTCACGCCGTCGCCCGGCAGCGCCACCGGCTCGCCAGCGCGCCGGCAGCTGCCGCGGACGTGGAGCCCCTGCCGCTCGAGCAGTCGCGCGCCGAACGAGAGCCGCTCGCCGGAGTCGTGGTTGCCGGCGAGGAGCACCACCGGCAAGGAGAGGTCGGCGCGCACGCGGGTGAGGAAGTCGTCGAGGAGCCCCACCGCGTCGGCCGGCGGCACCGCCCGGTCGTAGACGTCGCCGGAGATGACGAGCGCGTGCGGCCGCTCGTCGCGGAGCAGCGCGAAGAGCTGGTCGAGGGCGTGCGACTGGTCGTCCAAAAGCGACTCGCCGTGGAGCGCCCGGCCGAGGTGCCAGTCGGAGGTGTGGAGGAGCCGGAACGGCATGCGCGACACTCTACACGCGGGTCCGACACGACTTCGGCCCGGGGGCGCTCGCCCACCTCGACCCACCTCGCTCGTTCACGGGACGGGGCGGAGACGGCGGAGCCTGATACACTTTTCGTCAAGGCGCCCCGGCCCTGGAGCCGGCGACCTTGCTTGTCCGCGCACCGAGTAGCCTCGCATCGTCCACTCAGGAGGGGTCACCATGTCCGAGCCTTCGCCCGCCTCTTGCAGCCCCGTGCCGCAGATGCTGGAGGCGCACCAGAAGTACTGCCACGCCTGCGCCGCCGTGCTCGACCAGCGCGCGGAGATCTGCCCCCGCTGCGGCGTGCGCCAGATGGCGCCCGCCAGCGCCGGCCTCGTCCCGACGCGGTCGGGCAGGACGCGCATGGCGGCCGCGCTGTTCGCGTTCTTCCTCGGGGGCCTCGGCGCTCACAAGTTCTACCTGGGGCAGCCGGGGATGGGGATCCTCTACTTGGTGTTCTGCTGGACCTTCATCCCGTCCATCGTCGCGCTCATCGAGGGGGTCGTCCTGCTCACGCAGTCCGACGAGGCGTTCGCCGCGAAGTACGGGTAGCCGCGGCCGACGCGCCGTCGGGCACCGTCGATCTCTTCTTCGATGCGCGGCGGCGCCCCGCCCTCGCCGCGCCGCAAGCGCGGGCCGCGCGGGGCTATAGGGTCTGCGTGGCGGACGTCACCACCACCGCCAGCGCCGCGCGCGCCCAGGGAAAGCGCGCCTTCACGGCGTCGAAGTCCGGGCCGGAGCCGGCGAACGACGCGGTCCCCTGGACGAGGAAGCCGGTGCCGGGGCCGCGCTGGCCCTGGACCTCGCGGCTCCCCGCGGTGAGCAGCACCTCGGGCCGGAAGGCGACGTTGGCCTCGGTTCGGTGCATGAACCCGGCCGGGATCAGCAGCCGGCCATCGGCCGTGATCTGGACGTAGCTGTTCCAGGTGTTGCTCAGGTGCGGGCCCTCCTTCCCCTGGGTGCAGATCGCCACCACGCCCTCGTGCGCCAGCACTTCCCGCAGCTTCTCCGGAATCATTCGGCCTCTCGCTCCTGGTTGCTCCCGAGCCCTTCGCCGGGAGCGCTTCCGCTACCCCCTGGAGCCCCTCCGGGTCAAGCAGCCAACCTCGGAGACGGGCGGCGCTCGTGCTAGATCTTGCGTTCGCACCCATTGCCCGCGAGGCCGCCCGCCATGTCCGAGCCCACCGCCGCGCCGCTCCCCGCCGCCGAGGAGAGATCTCCCGGGCGCGCCGACGCCCCGGCGACCGCGAGCCCCCACCGCTGGCGCTTCCACCGCGTCGGCGGGCTCGACCAGGTGGTCCTCGAGACCGCGGCCGACCTCGCCCACCTCGAGTCGCTCGACCCCAAGCTCTGGGTGGCCCTCTCCTGCCCGACCCGCGGGCTCGAGCTCGACGCGCGCACGCTCGAGCTGCTCGACACCGACAAGGACGGCCGGGTGCGGGTCCCGGAGATCCTCGCCGCGCTGCGCTGGTGCGCGCCGCGCCTGCGCGACCTGGGCAGCCTGCTCGCGAGGGGTGAGTCGCTGCCGCTCGCGGCCGTCGACGACCGCACGCCGGAGGGGCGGGCGCTCCTCGGAGGCGCTCGCCAGGTGCTCGAGAGCCTGGGCAAGCCGGAGGCGACCGCCCTCCTCCCGGCCGACGTGGCCGACACCAGCAAGGTCTTCGAGAAGACGCTCTTCAACGGCGACGGGATCGTCCCGCCGGAGGCGGCGGAGGACGCCGAGGTCCGCCAGCTCGTCGCCGAGGCCATCGACTGCGTCGGCGCGGTCCCCGACCGCAGCGGCAAGCCGGGGATCGACCAGCCGCACCTCGACCGGTTCTTCGACGAGCTCCAGAAGTTCGTCGGATGGTGGGCGGACGGCAGCTCGGCCGAGGGGGCGATGCCGCTCGGCCCGGCCACCCCGGCCGCCTGGGAGGCGGTCCGGGCGGTCCGCCCGCGCGTGGACGACTACTTCGCGCGCTGCCAGTTGGCGGCGCTCGACGCCAAGGGCGCCGCGGCGCTCAACCGGGCCGAGGCCGACTGGGCGGCGCTGGCCGCCCGAGACCTCGCCGCCGCGCCGGAGGCGGCCGGGTTCCCGCTGGCGCGCGTCGAGCCCGGCCGCGCGCTGCCGCTCCTCGAGGGCGTCAACCCTGCCTGGGCGGCCGCGCTGGCGGCGCTGCACCGCGACGCGGTGACCCCGCTGCTCGGGCTCCTCCCTCAAGACGCGCGTGCTCCTGCG
>JAJXVM010000027.1 GCA_021782135.1 Myxococcales bacterium
TGCCGGGCGACAACATCTCGGTGGAGGTGGAGCTCATCACCCCCATCGCGATGGAGAAGGAGCTGCGCTTCGCGATCCGCGAGGGCGGCCGCACGGTCGGCGCGGGCGTGGTGGCCGAGGTGGTCGCGTAACGACGCACGCCTGGCGAACGGCGGCGCGCTCAGCGCCGCGCCGCGCCCGGTCCAGATAAGAAGGCTTTTCTCAATGGCGACTCAGAAGATCCGCATCCGGCTCAAGGCCTACGACTACAAGCTCCTCGACCAGTCCGCCGGGGAGATCGTGGAGACGGCACGGCGGACCGGGGCCAAGGTGGCCGGCCCCATTCCGCTCCCGACCCGGATCAACAAGTTCACCGTCCTCCGCAGCCCGCACGTCGACAAGAAGTCGCGCGAGCAGTTCGAGATCCGCACGCACAAGCGGCTGCTCGACATCCTCGAGCCGACCGCGCAGACGCTCGACGCGCTCATGAAGCTCGATCTCTCCGCCGGCGTGGACGTGGAGATCAAGTAGTCGAGGAAACCATGGCCAAGTTCGACGTCTACGACCTCGAAAAGAAGAAGGTCGGCGAGCTCGATCTCGCCGACGAGGTCTTCGCGGGTGAAGTGAACGAGCACCTCTTCTACGAGGTGGTCAAGGCGAAGCTCGCCTCCGATCGCTCGGGCACCCACGCTGTGAAGAACCGGTCGCTCGTGTCCGGCGGCGGCAAGAAGCCCTGGAAGCAGAAGCACACCGGCCGGGCCCGCCAGGGCTCGACCCGCGCCAGCCAGTGGGTGGGCGGCGGCAAGGCCATGGGGCCGAAGCCGCGCGACTACTCCTACGAGGTGCCGCGCAAGGTGCGCAAGGCGGCGCTGCGCTCGGCGCTGGCGCTCAAGAGCCGCGACCAGCAGCTCGTCATCGTCGAGAAGTGGGCACCGGAGGCCGCCAGGACCAAGGCCGCCGCGCAGGTGCTCGCCAAGCTCGGCGTGAAGCGGGCGCTGGTGGTGGACGCGGCCGGCAACCAGGCGCTGGCGCGGTCGGTGCGCAACCTCGAGGGCGCGGACTTCCTCGCCGCCGAGGGGCTCAACGTGTACGACATCCTGAACCACGGGGCGCTCGTCCTGACCGCCGAGACCGCCAAGAAGCTGGAGGCCTCCCTGTCATGATGCTCGCCGACCAGGACGTCGTGAAGCGTCCGCTCATCACCGAGAAGTCGGAGCGCGCCCGCGAGGCCGCTCAGCAGTACGCCTTCGAGGTGCACAAGGACGCCACCAAGATCCAGGTGAAGAGCGCCGTGGAGAAGCTGTTCTCGGTGCACGTGACCGCGGTCCGCACCTCGGTCGCCCGCGGCAAGAACAAGCGCGTCGGCCGGAACCTCGGCCGCCGCCCCAACTGGAAGAAGGCCGTCGTGACCCTCAAGGAAGGCGAGACCATCTCGCTCTTCGAGGGGGCGTAAGGAAGAGCCATGGGCCTCAAGACCTACAAGCCGACCAGCGCGGGGCGGCGCCTCATGACGGTCTCGGACTTCGCCGAGATCACCAAGGCCACGCCCGAGAAGAAGCTCACCCGCCCGATGCGCAAGTCGGGCGGCCGCAACAACCACGGCCACATTACCACCCGGCACATCGGCGGCGGGCACAAGCGGCGGTACCGGGTCATCGACTGGCGCCGGGACAAGGACGGCGTGCCGGCCAAGGTCGCCGCCATCGAGTACGACCCCAACCGCACCGCCCGCATCGCCCTGCTGCACTACGTCGACGGCGAGAAGCGCTACATCCTCGCCCCCCTCGGCGTGAACGTGGGCGACACGCTCCTCTCCGGCGACGCCGTGGACGTGCGGCCGGGCAACGCGCTGCCCATCAAGTCCATCCCGCTCGGCACCGTCATCCACAACGTGGAGACCCAGCCGAAGTCCGGGGCGAAGATGATCCGCACCGGCGGGTCCTTCGGCCAGCTCATGGCGAAGGAGGGCGTGCACGCCCAGATCCGCATGCCCTCCGGCGAGGTGCGCCTCGTCCCGCAGGACTGCAAGGCCACGGTCGGCCAGCTCTCCAACGTGGAGAACTCGTCGGTCCGGGTCGGCAAGGCCGGCAAGAGCCGCTGGAAGGGCATCCGCCCGACCGTCCGCGGCCTGGCCATGAACCCGGTCGACCACCCGCACGGCGGCGGCGAGGGCAAGAGCGGGCAGGGCAATCCGCACCCGGTCTCGCCGTGGGGCCAGAAGACCAAGGGCCTCAAGACGCGCAACAACCGCCGCACCGACAAGTTCATCGTCTCGCGCCGCCGCCCCGGCGTGCGCAACCAGCCGCACTAGCGCGCAGGGAAGGGAAACCCACACATGGCGCGTTCCATCAAGAAGGGCCCGTTCGCGGACAAGCACCTCGTGAAGAAGATCGAGGACGCGAACAAGGGCAACAAGAAGTCGGTCATCAAGACCTGGTCGCGGCGCAGCACGGTGATGCCCGAGTTCGTGGGGCACACCCTGGCCGTGCACAACGGGCGCAAGTTCGTGCCGGTCTTCGTCACCGAGAACATGGTCGGGCACAAGCTCGGCGAGTTCGCCCCCACCCGGACCTTCCACGGCCACTCGGCCGAGAAGAAGGTGGCGGCGGCGCCGCCGCCCAAGAAGTGAGGAGCCTGAGCAATGGCTGACACCAAGACCAAGAAGGCGGGCGTGAAGAAGAGCACGTCCGCGAAGGGGCGGGCCAAGGCTGCCCGCGCCGCGGTGGCCGGGCCGCACGCCCGGCTGAGCTTCCTGCACATCGCCCCCCGCAAGGTGCGGATCGTGGCGGACCACCTGCGCGGCATGCCGGTGGGCGACGCGCTGGCGCTGCTCAAGTACACGCCGCAGTCGGCGGCCAAGCCGCTCGCCAAGCTGCTGCGCTCGGCGGTGGCCAACGCCGAGCAGAAGGGCGGCGACATCGACGTCGACGCGCTCTTCGTGAAGCGGCTCACCGTGGACGGCGGCCCGAAGATGCGGCGCTTCATGCCGCGGGCGATGGGGCGCGCCTTCCGCGTCGAGAAGAAGACCAGCCACGTCTACGTGGAACTCGGGACCGGCGCCCGCGCCTAGGCGGGAGGAGAGAGAACGTGGGTCAGAAAGTCCATCCTATCGGCTTCCGCCTCGGGGTCATCCGGTCCTGGGAATCGAAGTGGTACGAAGAGAAGAACTACGCCAAGTGGCTCCACGAGGACATCCACCTGCGTGAGTTCGTGAAGGAGAAGCTCGGCCAGGCCGGCATCTCCAAGATCGAGATCGAGCGGGCCGCCAACAAGGTCAAGATCAACGTCCACACCGCGCGCCCCGGCATCGTCATCGGCAAGCGCGGCGCCGGGATCGAGACCATCAAGAAGGACCTCCAGGCCCTCACCGACAACGAGGTCTACCTGAACGTGGTCGAGGTCCGGAAGGCCGAGACGGACGCCCAGCTCGTGGCCGAGAACATCGCCACCCAGCTCGAGCGCCGCATCGCCTTTCGCCGCGCCATGAAGAAGGCGGTGCAGACCGCCCAGAAGTTCGGCGCCAAGGGCATCCGCGTCGCCTGCTCCGGCCGCCTCGGCGGCGCCGAGATGGCGCGCTACGAGTGGTACCGCGAGGGCCGCGTGCCGCTTCACACCCTCCGGGCCGACATCGACTACGGGTTCGCCGAGGCGAAGACCACCTACGGCAAGATCGGCTGCAAGGTCTGGATCATGCGGGGCGAGGTGCTGCCGCAGTCCGCCCCCGGCCGCGCGCCGCGCACCGCCGGCGCCCGCGCCTAAGGCCCGCCGCCAGAGGAATCAGGAGACGACATGCTTCAGCCGGCGCGTACCAAGTACCGCAAGATGCAGAAGGGCCGCATGCGCGGCAAGGCCTACCGTGGCTCCGAGCTCAACCAGGGCGAGTACGGCCTGCAGGCGACCGAGTGCGGCTGGCTCACCAGTCGCCAGATCGAGGCCGCCCGCGTCGCCATGACCCGCTTCGTGAAGCGCGGCGGCAAGATCTGGATCCGCGTCTTCCCGGACAAGCCCATCACCAAGAAGCCCGCCGAGACCCGGCAGGGCACCGGCAAGGGCGGCGTGGAGTTCTACGTCGCCGTGGTGAAGCCGGGCCGCGTGCTCTACGAGATGGAGGGCGTGACCGACGAGATCGCCAAGAAGGCCTTCACCCTCGCCGCTCACAAGCTCCCGATCGCCACCAAGATCGTGAAGCGCGGCACCACGCTGTAAGGAGCGCCCGATGGCCACCGTGAAAGAGCTGCGCGAGCTGTCGCGCGAGGAGCTGCTGGGTCGGGCCGCCGACCTGAAGAAGCAGGTCTTCGAGATGAAGAACAAGCACAACACCGGGGTCCTCGACTCGACCGCCGACCTGCAGAAGACCCGCCGCGAGATCGCGCGGGTGCTGACGGTGGCGCGCGAGGGCGAGCTGCGCCAGGCGAAGTCCGGCGCGGGCGAGAAGGCCTAAGGAGCGAACGACCATGGAGCGCGGAAACCGCAAGTCCCGCATCGGCGTGGTGGTCTCGAACAAGATGACCAAGACGGTCGTCGTCCGCGTCGAGCGCCGCACCGCCGACCGGAAGTACGGCAAGATCGTGACCCACGCCACCAACTACAAGGCGCACGACGAGGACCAGGCCTGCAAGCCCGGCGATCGCGTCCGCATCGTCGAGACCCGCCCGCTGTCGAAGGACAAGCGCTGGCGCGTGGTCGAGACCATCGAGAAGGCAGCGGAGGTCTAGCCATGATCCAGCAGCAGACCATCCTCGACGTCGCGGACAACAGCGGCGCCAAGAAGGTGATGTGCATCAAGGTGCTCGGCGGGAGCAAGCGCAAGTACGCCTCGATCGGCGACATCATCGTCGTCTCGATCCGCGAGGCGATCCCGCAGGCCAAGGTGAAGAAGGGCGAGGTCGCCCGGGCCGTGATCGTGCGCACCGCGCGCGAGGTGCGGCGCCCGGACGGCAGCTACATCCGCTTCGACGCCAACTCGGCGGTCCTCATCAACAAGGACCTCGAGCCGGTCGGCACCCGCATCTTCGGGCCGGTCGCCCGCGAGCTGCGCGCCCGCAAGTTCATGAAGATCATCTCGCTGGCGCCCGAGGTTCTCTAGACATGGACATCCGCAAGAACGACACCGTCAAGGTCCTCTCCGGCAAGGAGAAGGGCAAGACCGGCAAGGTCCTCGACGTCCTGCACGGCAAGGGCCGGGTGCGCGTCGAGAAGCTCATGACCGTGAAGCGCGCCTACAAGAAGGGGCGCAACCCGGCGTACCCCGAGGGCGGGCTGGTGGAGAAGTACGGCACCCTCGACGCCTCGAACGTCCAGGTGGTCTGCCCGAAGTGCGGCAAGCCCACCCGCGTGGCCCGCGTGGCCCGCGAGGACGGCCGGCGGGTCCGGGCGTGCAAGCTGTGCAACGAAAAGTGGGAGTAGGAGAGGTTCCGTAGTAAACCGCATCGCCCGGCACGAGCAGAGGCCGGCCGAAGGCAAGGAGAAGACGATGGCTGCGCGACTGAAGGAGCGGTACGAGAAGGAGATCAGGCCCGCCCTGATGAAGGAGCTCGGGTTCGCCAACCCGATGCAGGCTCCGAAGCTCGAGAAGATCGTGGTGAACATGGGCCTCGGCGAGGCCATCAACAACGGCAAGATCCTCGACGCCTCGGTGGAGCACCTCACCGCCATCACCGGCCAGAAGCCGGTGGTCACCAAGGCGCGCAAGTCGATCGCGAACTTCAAGCTGCGCCAGGGCCAGAGCATCGGCGCCATGGTCACCCTGCGGGGCGACCGCGCCTACGAGTTCCTCGACCGCCTGGTCGCCATCGCCCTGCCGCGCGTGCGCGACTTCAAGGGCGTCTCCCCCAAGGCCTTCGACGGCAAGGGGAACTACACCCTCGGCGTCCGGGAGCAGATCATCTTCCCGGAAATCAATTACGACAAGGTCGAGAAGATCAAGGGCCTCAACATCACGGTGGTGACCACCGCCAGGAACGACGAGGAAGGCCGCGCGCTGCTGCGGCACCTCGGCATGCCCTTCCGCCAGTAGGCGCCCGGAAAGGTCAAGGAGAAGACATGGCGAAGCTGTCGAAGATGGCGCAGGCCAAGCGCAAGCTGAAGTTCGGGGTCCGGCAGTACAACCGCTGCGAGCTGTGCGGCCGCCCGCGGGCCTTCCTGCGCAAGTTCCAGATGTGCCGCATCTGCTTCCGCAAGCGCGCGCTGCAGGGCGAGATCACCGGCGTCATCAAGTCGAGTTGGTAGACGGAGAGACGAGCCAAATGAGCTTTACCGATCCCATCGGCGACATGCTGACGCGCATCCGCAACGCCTCCTCGGCGCGTCACGAGAAGTGCGTCATGCCCGCTTCCCGCCTCAAGCAGCGCATCGCTGAGGTGCTGAAGGAGGAGGGCTACATCAAGGACTTCATCGTCCACAAGGACGACAAGCAGGGGGCGATCACCGTCCTCCTCAAGTACAGCGCCGACCGCGAGCCGGCGATCAGCGACATCAAGCGCGTGTCGAAGCCCGGCCTGCGCCGCTACGTGCCGACGGACAGCATCCCGCGGGTGCTGAACGGCATGGGCATCGCCATCCTCTCCACGTCGAAGGGCGTGATGGTGGATCGCGAGGCCCGCAAGCAGAAGGTGGGCGGCGAGCTCATCTGCACCATCTGGTAGGGAGTTCACCATGTCCCGCGTCGGAAAGCTGCCCGTCAAGATCCCGGAGAAGGTGAAGGTCTCCGTGGACGAGTCCCACGTGAAGGTCGAAGGCCCCAAGGGCAAGATGACCCTCGCGTACAACCCCAAGGTCAAGGTGGCCGTCGCCAACGGCGAGGTCACGGTGACCCGCCCGGACGAGTCGCGCCTGGCCAAGGGCCTGCACGGCCTCACCCGCACCCTGGTTCGCAACGCCATCGACGGCGTGGTGAAGGGGTACGAGCGCGCCCTCGACATCAACGGCGTCGGCTTCAAGGCCGAGGTGAAGGGGAAGGAGATCAACTTCACCCTCGGCTACTCCCACCCGGTGGTCTTCAAGCTGCCGGAGGGCGTCACCGCCGAGGTGGACCCCAAGCAGACGCGCGTCACCATCCGCGCGGTGGACAAGCACCTGCTGGGGCTCACCGCCGCCAAGATCCGCTCGCTGCGCCTGCCCGAGCCGTACAAGGGCAAGGGCGTGAAGTACGCGGAGGAGATCATCCGCCGCAAGGAAGGCAAGACCGGCGCGGCCTAGCCGCAGGTCCCGAACCCACCCTCATGCGGCGGCTGTCCCTGCGCCGCCGCACGGAGAACCCGAATGGTCAAGCACCTCACCGCACACGAGAAGCGCAAGGCGCGCATCCGCAAGAAGATCTCCGGCACCACCGCGCGCCCCCGTCTCACCGTCTACAAGAGCCTCAAGCACATCTACGCCCAGGTGGTGGACGACACCACCGGCAAGACGGTCGCCTTCGCCGGCACCACCTCCAAGGCCCTCAAGGGCGAGGTGGGCGAGGACAACAAGACCGACGCCGCCAAGAAGGTGGGCGAGGCGATCGCCAAGGCCGCCCTGGAGAAGGGCGTGAACGCGGTGGTCTTCGACCGCAACGGTTTCGACTACCACGGCCGGATCGCGGCGGTGGCTCAGGCTGCCCGCGACGCGGGCCTCAAGTTCTAAGGGCCAGGGGACGAGGAAAGAATGGCTGCTCCGATCAACGCGAACGATTTCGAGCTGAACGACAAGGTCGTCCACATCAACCGCGTCGCCAAGGTGGTCAAGGGCGGCCGGCGCTTCAGCTTCTCGGCCCTGGTGGTCGTGGGCGACGGCGCCGGGCACGTGGGTGTCGGGCTCGGCAAGGCGAACGAGGTCCCGGAGGCGATCCGCAAGGGTGGCGAGCAGGCGAAGAAGCACCTGTTCAAGATCCCGCTCGCCGGCACCACCATCCCGCACGAGGTGCTCGGGCACTTCGGCGCGGGGCGGGTGCTCCTCAAGCCGGCCGGCGAGGGTACCGGCGTCATCGCCGGCGGGCCGGTCCGCGCGGTGCTCGAGGCGGCCGGCATCCGGAACGTGCTCTCGAAGTGCCAGGGCTCCCGGAACCCGCACAACGTGCTCAAGGCGACGGTGGCCGGGCTGAAGCGGCTCCGCTCCCCCGACGACAGCGCCCGGCTGCGCGGCAAGACCGCGGCCGAGCTCCAGGGCTAGGAAGGAAACATGGCTGCCATCAAGGTGAAGCTGGTCCGCGGGCTCGCGGGCTGCCCGGCCTCGCACCGCGTCACGGTGCAGGGGCTCGGGCTCAAGAAGACCAACTCCTGCAAGCTGCTCCCCGACACCCCGGCGACGCTGGGCATGATCGAGAAGGTGAAGTACCTGGTGGAGTGGGAGCGGGTGGACGAGGCGCCCCCCGCCGGTCGCGCCGCCAAGAAGAAGGAGGCCTAGGATGTCCCTCAACGAGCTCAAGGCGCCCAAGGGCGCGAACCGCGAGCGCAAGCGCGTCGGCCGCGGCCAGGCCTCCGGCCTCGGCAAGACCGCCGGCCGCGGCGGCAAGGGCCAGAAGGCCCGCAGCGGCAACATGCACTTCGAGGGCTTCGAAGGCGGCCAGATGCCGCTGCAGCGGCGCCTCCCGAAGTTCGGCTTCGTGAACCAGTTCCGGGTGGAGTTCGAGGAGGTCCAGGTGGCCGACCTCGACGCCATGCCGGCCGGCGAGCTGATCGACGCCGCCGCGCTCAAGGCGGCCGGCCTCATCGGCGCGGGCCGCAGCGTGGCCGACGTCCGGGTGGTGGTGCTCGGGAAGGGCGAGGTGAAGAACGCCCACCAGGTGAAGGTCCACCGCGTCACCGCGGGCGCCCGGGCCGCCATCGAGAAGGCCGGCGGGAAGGTGGAGATCATCCCCGCCCCCCAGACCATGCACCAGAAGGCCAAGGCCGCCAAGCGGGCTGCCTCCGAGGCCGGGAAGCGGTAGGATGGGGACCGCCCGCAAAGGGCGGTCCAACGGGGTAGGGGAGCTGAAGGGGTCCTCAGGATGATCACGAGCGGGCTGGCCAACATCTTCCGCATCGCGGAGCTGCGAAAGCGGCTCCTCTTCACCCTGGGGCTCCTGGCCGTCTACCGGCTCGGGATCTTCGTCACCACCCCGGGCGTGGACCGGGTGGCGATGCGCCGGGTGGTGCAGTCCTCGGGCGGCCTGCTCGGCCTCTTCAACCTGTTCTCGGGCGGTGCCCTCGAGCAGCTCTCGATCTTCGCCCTCGGCATCATGCCGTACATCTCGGCGAGCATCATCCTCCAGCTCCTCACCGTGGTGGTGCCGGCGCTCGAGAAGATGCAGAAGGAGGGCGAGATCGGGCGCCGCCGCATCACCCAGTACACGCGCTACGGCACCATCGTCCTCTCGGTGCTGCAGGGCTTCGGCATCGCCACCTACCTCGAGTCGCTCCGCGACCCGTCCGGCGCCAGCGTGGTGGTCGAGCCGGGCTGGGGCTTCCGGATCCTCACCGTCATCTCGCTCTCGGCCGGCACGGCGTTCATCATGTGGATGGGCGAGCAGATCACGGAGCGCGGCATCGGCAACGGGATCTCGCTCATCATCTTCGCCGGCATCGTGGCGCGCATGCCCGACGCCGCCTACCAGACCTGGGCGGCGTACCGCACCGGCGGCTCCAACTTCGACGAGTTCAAGGCCATCGTGCTCGCGGTGGTGATGCTGGCGGTGGTGGGCGTCATCATCTTCTTCGAGCAGGGGCAGCGGCGGATCCCGATCCAGTACGCCAAGCGGGTGGTCGGGCGGCGGCTCTACGGCGGGCAGAGCACGCACCTGCCGCTCAAGGTGAACACCGCCGGGGTGATCCCGCCCATCTTCGCGAGCTCGATCCTGCTCTTCCCGGCGACGCTCGCCTCCTGGTTCCCGTTCCTGTCGCGGGTCTCCGACGAGATCCGGCCGGGGACCTGGGTCTACAACGTCCTCTACGTCCTGCTCATCATCTTCTTCGCCTACTTCTACACCGCGGTGACCTTCAACCCGGTGGACGTCGCCGACAACCTCAAGAAGTACGGCGGCTACATCCCCGGCATCCGACCCGGCAAGAAGACCGCCGACTACATCGACCACGTCCTCACCCGGATCACCTTCGGCGGGGCGGTCTACATCGCCGCGGTCTGCGTGCTCCCGACGCTGCTCATCAACCAGTTCGGGGTGCCCTTCTACTTCGGCGGCACCGCCCTCCTCATCGTGGTGGGCGTCGCGCTCGACACCGTGCAGCAGATCGAGGGCCACCTCATCACCCGGCACTACGAGGGCTTCACGGGCCCCCGCGGGCCGCGCATCCGCGGCCGCCGCATGAGCGCCGGCCAGGCCGTCGGCGCCTGAGGGGCGCCGGCGCCGGCGGGCGCTCCCTCACCTCGGAGACTGAGCCATGATCCTCGTCCTCCTCGGCCCCCCGGGCGCCGGCAAGGGCACCCAGGCCAAGCTGATCGCGGCGGAGTACGGAATCCCGCACATCTCGACCGGCGACATGTTCCGCGACCACAAGGCGCGGGGCACCGAGCTCGGCAAGAAGGTGCAGGCGATCATGGACTCGGGCGGCCTGGTCACGGACGACATCACCAACGAGATGGTGCGGGACCGCCTCGGGCGGGCCGACGTCTCGAGCGGCTTCATCCTCGACGGCTACCCGCGGACCACCGCGCAGGCGGAGTTCCTCGACGGCGTGCTCACCCGGGCGGGGCGCAAGATCGACCGCGTCCTCTCCTACGAGGTGGACGAGGAGCTGGTGGTCGAGCGCATCAGCGGGCGGCGCAGCTGCCCGAAGTGCGGCGCCGTCTACCACGTCAGCCAGAACCCGCCCAAGGTCACCGGCCACTGCGACAAGGACGACACCGGCCTGGTCCAGCGCGACGACGACAAGCCCGAGAACGTGAAGAAGCGGATGCACGAGTACGCGAGCAAGACCGCGCCGCTGAAGGCCTTCTACGCCGGCCGCGGGCTGGTCTCGGAGATCGACGGGGTGGGCTCGCCGGAGGGCATCCTCGCCGCCACCAAGATGGTGCTGGCGGGCAAGTAGCGCCGATGCCGCGCGAACGGATCGAGCTCAGGAGCGCCGACGAGGTGGCGCGGATCCGGGATGCGTGCGCCATCGTCCGGGACGTCCTGGCCGAGGTCGCGGAGGCGGTGGAGCCGGGCGTCACCACCGGGGAGATCGACCGCCTGGCCGAGGCGCTCACCGAGGCGCGCGGGGCGAAGCCCGCCTTCAAGGGGTACCACGGCTACCCGGCCGTGCTCTGCATCTCGCTCAACGACGAGGTGGTTCACGGGATCCCCTCGCCCGGGCGGCGACTCCGATCGGGCGACATCGTCGGGCTCGACTTCGGAGTGGTCTACCGCGGCTGGTTCGGCGACTCGGCGGTGACGGTGCCGGTCGGAAAGATCTCGGCCTCGGCGCGGCGGCTCCTCGACACCACCCGCGAGGCGCTCGGGGCGGGCATCGACGCGGTGCGCCCCGACGGCAGGCTCGGGGACGTGGGCGCGGCGGTGCAGCGGCACGTCGAGGCCAAGGGCTACTCGGTGGTGCGCGACTTCGTCGGGCACGGGATCGGCCGCAAGCTCCACGAGCCGCCGCAGGTGCCGAACTTCGGCGCGCCCCGGAGCGGGCCCCGGCTCCGCCCGGGGATGGTGCTGGCCATCGAGCCGATGGTCAACGCCGGGGGCCCGGACGTCCGGGTGCTCGGTGATGGATGGACCGCGGTGACCGTGGATGGGAGCCTCTCGGCCCACTTCGAGCACACCGTGGCGGTCACGGAGGACGGGCCGGCGGTGCTCACCTGCTCGTGACGGCGGGGCGCTGGAGCCAGGCCCGGACCCGGGAATCGTGCGAGGGACGCGCACGACTCCAGTTGCAAGGCCCGAAAGGCCGTGTTATAGGGCGCCCCTCGCGTTCTGTCCCGTCAAGGGGGACGGGAACGCGGTAGCTGACAACAGGGCGGTTTTCGGGTCCGCGCCCGATCCGCCGGCCCCGCCGGAAGCTGCGGCGGGCTTTTCATCTGGGAAGACTCGCAGCAGTTCTTCGGGAGGCGGTTTCGGTCATGAAGGTCCGCGCGTCGGTCAAGAAGATTTGCGACAAGTGCAAGGTCATCAAGCGCAAGGGCGTGGTCCGGATCATCTGCCCGGCCAACCCCCGGCACAAGCAGCGCCAGGGCTAGTCGCCCGCGGCCCCAAGGCTCGTTGACGCGGGCAGGGGCTTCCTCGCAGCACACACGTCAGGAGCACCACACAGATGGCTCGTATTGCAGGCGTCGACCTCCCCCGCGAGAAGCGCATCGAGATCTCGCTCCAGTACATCTTCGGAATCGGCAAGACCACCGCGCGGCTCGTGCTCGAGCGCGCCCAGGTGTCCGCCACCACGCGCACCAAGGACCTGACCGACGACGAGGTCCGCCGCATCCGCGAGACCATCGAGCAGAACCTCAAGGTGGAGGGCGACCTCCGCCGCGAGGTGTCGATGAACATCAAGCGCCTCATGGATCTCGGCTGCTACCGCGGCCTGCGTCACCGCAAGGGTCTCCCGGTCCGGGGCCAGCGCACTCACACGAACGCCCGCACGCGCAAGGGCCCGAAGAAGGGCCTGATTCGCAAGCCGACCGCCGCCCCCGCGCCCAAGGCCTGATCGAGCATTCCAACCTGATGCAGCCGCGCCCGGCGCGGCGTGCGGACACGGAGAACCAGAGTGGCTGACGAGAAGCAGACGAAGAAGCCGGAGGCCCCGGCCAAGGCCGAGGAGAGCAGCGCCCCCGCGGCGCCGAACCTGGGCGGCATCGAGCCCATCACCGCTTCGCCGGTGGTCCCCAAGAAGGGCAAGAAGCGGGTCAAGAAGAACATCGCCGCCGGTGTGGTGCACATCGCGGCGACCTTCAACAACACGATGGTCACCATCACCGACGTCTCGGGGAACGTGCTCAGCTGGTCCTCGGCGGGCGCGCGCGGCTTCAAGGGCTCGCGCAAGTCGACCCCGTTCGCCGCCCAGGTGGCCGCGGGCGACGCCGCCGCCAAGGCGATGGAGCACGGGCTCAAGACCGTCACCGTCGAGGTGAACGGCCCGGGCGCCGGCCGCGAGTCGGCGCTGCGCGCCCTCTCCGCCGCCGGGCTCAAGATCACGCTCATCCGCGACGTCACCCCCATCCCGCACAACGGCTGCCGGCCCCCGAAGCGCCGCCGCGTCTGATCAGGAACAGGAGAACATAACGTGGCTCGTTACACCGACAGCGTGTGCCGGCTCTGCCGCCGCGAAAACCTCAAGATGTACCTGAAGGGCGATCGCTGCTACACGGACAAGTGCGCCATCGAGCGCCGCCCGTACCCCCCGGGCCAGCACGGCCAGGGGCGCACCAAGTTCTCGGAGTACGGCGTCCAGCTCCGTGAGAAGCAGAAGGTGAAGCGGATGTACGGCATGCTGGAGGCCGACTTCCGGCACGCCTACCACAACGCCGCCGCGGCCAAGGGCAAGACCGGCGACAACCTCCTGCAGACCCTCGAGCTCCGGCTCGACAACGTGGTCTTCCGGCTCGGCTTCGCCGACACCCGCAACGAGGGGCGCCAGCTGGTCCGCCACGGCCACTTCCGCGTGAACGGCCGCAAGGTCAACATCCCGTCGTTCCGCCTGCGCGTGGGCGACGTGGTGGAGCTGAAGGACCGCAGCAAGAAGGTGGTCCGCATCAACGAGGCGCTGGAGGCGGTGGACCGCCGCGGCGTTCCCGCCTGGCTCGAGCTCGACAAGGGCGGCTTCAAGGGCAGCGTGAAGACGGCGCCGGCCCGCGAGGAGCTCACGATGCCGATCCAGGAACAGCTCATCGTCGAGCTCTACTCGAAGTAAGGACGCACCGCAGGATCCACCCGTACGGCCGCGCGCCCCACGGCGCCCCGCACCGCTCTGGCTGGCGGCGCGGGGAGGGGGCGGCGGTCAAGGAGACAGCCGATGGCAGACGCGATCGTGACCAAGAACTGGCGCGACCTCATCAAGCCCCGTGGGCTGGTGGTCGACCAGGACAGCCTCACCCCCACCTACGGGAAGTTCGTCGCCGAGCCGCTGGAGCGCGGCTTCGGCATCACGCTCGGCAACTCGCTGCGCCGCGTGCTCCTCTCGAGCCTGCAGGGCGCCGCCATCACCTCGGTGAAGATCGAGGGGGTGGAGCACGAGTTCATGACCATCCCCGAGGTCGCCGAGGACGTCACCGACGTCATCCTCAACCTCAAGGAGGTCCTCCTCCAGATCCACACCAACGAGGTGAAGACCATCCGGATCGAGGCGGACGGGCCCCGCGAGATCAAGGCAGGCGACATCATCGCCGACGGGCAGGTCGAGGTCCTCAACCCGAACCACCACGTCCTCACCATCAGCGAGGGCGGGCGGGTCCGGATGGAGATGGCGGCGCGCCGCGGCCGCGGGTACGTGCCGGCGGAGCGCAACAAGATCGCCGGCGCCCCCATCGGCGTCATCCCCATCGACGCGCTCTTCAGCCCCGTCCGCAAGGTCAACTACCAGGTGACCAACGCCCGCGTCGGGCAGGTCACCGACTACGACCGGCTGTCGCTCGAGGTCTGGACCGACGGCTCGGTGGCTCCGGTGGACGCGGTGGCCTACGCCGCCAAGATCATCAAGGAGCAGCTCTCGATCTTCATCAACTTCGACGAGGTCGAGGAGCCGGTCGCCGAGGCCGTCCCGGTCGAGGAGACCAAGCTCAACGAGAACCTGTTCCGCTCGGTGGACGAGCTGGAGCTCTCGGTCCGCAGCGCCAACTGCCTCCAGAACGCCAACATCAAGACCATCGGCGATCTGGTCCAGAAGACCGAGGCCGAGATGCTGAAGACCAAGAACTTCGGCCGGAAGTCGCTGAAGGAGATCAAGGAGATCCTGTCCGAGATGGGACTCTCCCTCGGGATGAAGCTCGAGAACTGGCCGCCCAAGACCCAGCCCGCCGCCCCCAAGGCCTAGCGCGGCGCCCGCACCTAGGAGAGAACCGTCATGAAGCACCGCGTCGCCGGCCGCCGGCTCGACCGCACCACCGAGCACCGCACGGCCATGTTCCGCAACATGGTGACCTCGCTGCTGCGCCACGAGCGCATCGTCACCACCACGCCCAAGGCGAAGGAGCTGAAGCGCATCGCCGACAAGATCATCACCCTGGGCAAGACCGGCACCCCGCACGCCCGGCGTCAGGCGTACCGCGACGTCCGCGACGTCGAGGTCCTCTCGAAGCTCTTCGAGGTGATCGGGCCGCGCTTCCTGACCCGCGCCGGCGGCTACACCCGCATCGTCAAGATCGGGCGCCGCGCCGGCGACAACGCCGAGACCGCGATGATCGAGCTGGTCGAGCGCACCCCGGCTCCGGCGGAGGGCGAGGAGCCCAAGGCCGAGAAGAAGGCCAAGGCCCCGAAGGCGGAGAAGGCCCCCAAGGCCGAGAAGCCCGAGAAGGCCGAGAAGAAGGCCAAGGCCCCCAAGGCCCAGGTCACCGACAAGGCCCCGAAGGCCACCAAGGGCGCCCAGCGCGGGCAGTAGCCCTCCCGGCTCCGGCTCTCTCACGGCGCGCAGCTGCCTCCGGCGGCTGCGCGCTTCTTTTTCCGCGGGTCTGCCCTTCCGCTCCCCGGCTGGCGAGCGGTCGGCTCCTCCGCCTCGGTTCGCGCGTACGCCCGCCGTTCGTGGCCCTGCTCGCCGCACGAGGCAGCGGAGCGGGCGAGGCCGGACCTCCGTGGCGGCGCCCCTCTTCGCGGGCCTGCTCGCGCAGGGGACGCTCGTCGCGCTGGCGAAGGGTCTCCTCCGCACGCCGCCCACCGGGTCACGGACGTGGCGGCCGGACGGGGCTCGGCGCGGCGCTCGGGCGCGCCGCGGGCCTGGCCGGGGGGCCGGATCTGCCTTCCGCGCGTCTATTTCAGGAGGCGGTGAGGGAACCCTTGACATCGACGGGTGATCTCCTCTAAAAAAGCCCGCTTTTCGGACCCGGGCCCTCCGGGCGGGCCCAGCGCCCTCCCGGCGCGGCCCATTTCGCATCCGGTCTACCAGGAGGCAGTACAGATGGCGGTCGTTCTTCGGCTTTCGCGGGCGGGCACGCACAAGGCGCCCTTTTATCACGTGGTGGCGACCGACTCGCGCAACGCGCGGGACGGCAAGTACCTCGAGGACGTGGGCGTGTACGACCCCACCCAGCAGCCCGAGCTCATCGAGCTGAAGGCGGACCGGGTCGAGTACTGGCTCAAGGCCGGGGCGCTGCCCAGCCAGACGGTGTCGGTGGTGCTGAAGCGCGCCGCCAAGAAGGCCGCCGCCGCGCCGGCCGAGAAGAAGGCCTAGCCGGAGCGCCCCCTCGTGCGCGACGACCTCGTCCTCTGGCTCGCTCGCGAGCTCGTCGAGAAGAAGGACGCCGTGCACGTGGAGACCCTCGAGCGCGACCGCTCGACGGTCTTCGAGCTGACCGTCGATCCGGCCGACCTGGGCCGCGTCATCGGCCGCGGCGGGCGCACCGCGAAGGCGATCCGCACCGTCCTCGAGATCGCCGCGAGGCGGCAGGGCCGCCGCGCGGTGCTCGACATCCTCGACTGACCGGCGGGCGGCGATGGCGCTGGTCCGCATCGGCAAGGTCGTGAAGGCGGTCGGGCTCAAGGGCTTCGTCGGCGTCGCTGGAACCGAAGGCGCCCTCGCGACGCTCGGGCGGGTGACCCTCCGGCAGGCCGGGGGCGAGCGCGTCCGGGAGATCCGGGAGGCCCGGCCGCAGGGCCGCCTCTGGGCGGTCCGGCTCGGCGACGTCGCCGACCGGACCCAGGCCGAGGCGCTGGTGGGCGCCGAGGTGCTCGCCGAGCGCGAGGACCTGGGCGCGCCGGAGGAGGGCAGTCACTACTGGGGCGACCTGGAGGGGCTGGCGGTCGAGACGGTCGATGGCAGGGCGCTCGGGGTGGTGACCGGGTTCTACGCCACCGGCGGCGTGGACGTGCTGGTGGTGCAGGGCGAGCGGGAGCGGCTCATCCCCCTCGCGCCGTACGTGCAGGTGGACGAGGCCGCGCGGAAGGTGCGGGTCGATCCGCCCGAAGGGCTGCTGGACATCTGATGTTCGAAGGAGGAGAGGCGAGGCGAAGGCGGTGACGCTCGAGGCGGAGATCCTGACCCTGTTCCCGCGGATGTGCGAGGGCTACCTCGCGGAGAGCATCCTCGGGAAGGCCCGCGAGGCGGGCCTGGTCACGGTGCGGGTGCAGGACATCCGGGACCACGCGCCCGGCCGGCACCGGGTCTGCGACGACGCGCCCTACGGCGGCGGCGCCGGCATGGTGATGAAGCCCGAGCCGCTCACCGCGGCGATCGAGGCGGCGAGGGCCCGGCTGCCGGGGGCCCAGGTCCTCCTCACCAGCCCGCGCGGTCAGCGGCTGGATCAGCGGCTGGCGCGCGACCTCGCCGCGCGGGGAAGGTTGATCGTCGTCTGCGGTCGCTACGAGGGCGTGGACGAGCGGGTGTTGCAAGTGGTTGACAGGGAAGTGTCGCTGGGAGATTTCATCCTCACCGGCGGCGAGCTGGCGGCGCTCTGCATCGTGGACGCCGCCGCGCGGCTGGTGCCGGGAGTCCTCGGCAACGACGCCTCCGCCGGTGCGGAGAGCTTCGAGGGAGAGAGCGGGCTGCTCGAGCACCCGCACTACACCCGGCCCCCGGAGTTCCGGGGGATGAAGGTTCCGGAGATCCTCCTCTCGGGAGATCACCGGCGGATCGAGCGGTGGAGGCGGCGCGAGTCGCTGCGTGCCACCCGAGAGAAGCGGCCCGACCTCTTCGCGAGGCTGGCGCCGACGGAAGAGGACCTCCGGCTCATCGAGGCCGGAGACGACGAGTTGTAAAGGAGAGCGGAATCATGCTTCGCAAGGCCATTGCCGACATCGAGCAGAAGTACGTGCGCAAGGACGTCCCCGAGTTCAGCGCCGGCGACACGGTGCGGGTTCACACGAAGATCAAGGAAGGCGACAAGGAGCGCATCCAGGTCTTCGAGGGCGTCGTCATCTCGCACCGCCGCGGCGAGGCGCGAGCCATGTTCACCGTGCGCAAGGTGAGCTACGGGATCGGCGTCGAGCGCATGTTCCCCGTCCACAGCCCGCGCATCGACAAGATCGAGGTGATGGGCCACGGCCAGGTCCGCCGGTCGCGCCTGTACTACCTGCGCGAGCTGCAGGGCAAGGCCGCCCGCCTGGTGCAGGAGGAGGGCGGGGTCGCCGCCGCCGCTCGCGCCGCCGCCGCCGAGCCCGCTCCGGCGTAGCTCGCCGGCGAGCGTCGTCTGGAGGCCGGACGCCCGCGCGGGCGTCCGGCCGTCGTGCTTCTCCAGGCCCGCCCGGGCGAGTAACATCTCGAACCCGTGATCCTGCTCGAGCTCGCCGCGCAGGGGGTGAAGGGCGTGGCTCCGGCAGCCGGGCGCCTCACGCTCCGGCCCGGCTACAACGTCCTCCCGGCGACCGACGGCGCGGCCCTGGCGCAGCTCGTGGGCGCGCTGCTGGCGCCGGGCGAGCGCGGCGCCGAGGGGCTGCCGCGGGCGGGCGGCGCTCCCGGGGCGCCGCGCGCCGGCGCCACCTTCGCCTGCGCCGACCGGCGCACCTTCCGGGTGGTCCGCGACTTTTCGCAGGGCGCCCAGCTCCACCGCTACGAGCCGGCGCAGCGCACCTTCGTTCCGCTGGCGCGCGACCTCCGCGGAATCCGCCGGGAGATGCAGGCCGCCGGTGCGCCGGTGCGCGGCCGCTTCGACCCGCTGCGCTGCGTCGACCCGGCCGACCTTCCCTCGCGCGCCCCCGGCCCGACCCTCTCCCGGGGCGGTCCGGCGCCCGCGGCGCGCCGGCAGCTCGGTCCCGACGAGGCGGTCCGGAGGCTGGCCGAGCTCCGGGACGAGCTGGAGCGGGCGCGCGCCGCTGAGCGGCTGCAGCTCCAGCTCGACGGGCTGCAGACCCGGCTCTTCCAGGTCGAGAAGCTGCTCGAGGACGCGGGGGCGCTGCGGGACTCGATCGAGCGGGCGGTGGCGGCGCGGGGGGAGCTGGACAAGCTGGCCGCCGCGCTGGCCGAGCTGGCCGAGCTGGAGGCGCGGCTCGCCGCGCACGTCCGGGCGGTGGAGAAGCGGGACGAGGTGCTGGCGCACGTCGCCCAGGAGCGCGCCGCGCTCGACGAGCAGGCGCAGGCGCGCGCCCCGTGGCCGCTCTGGCGCACGCCGGCGTTCTTCGCCGGGCTGGGCGCGGGGCTCGCCAGCGTGGCGGTGGGGGTCTGGGGCGCCCTCGCCGGCAGCTCCTGGCGCTACGCCGCGCTCTTCGACGTGCCCGCGTTCGGGGTGGCCGCGGCGGCGGCGCTGCGGGCCATCGGCGACCTCGAGCTCCGGGAGCGGAGCGGCCGGCGGCGCGCGCTCCTCGACGACCGCGAACGAAAGGCGAACGAGGGCTACGCGCGCGAGGGCGCCCGGGTCGACGCGGTGGTGGCGGCGCTCGAGCTCAAGGGGCCGGGCGGGCTGCGCGAGGCCGCGCAGCGGGTGGCCGAGGCGGACCGGGGGGTGCAGGCCGCGCGGGAGGCCCTGGCGTCCTGGGAGGCGCGGCCGGAGACCCGCGGCGCCCAGGAGGAGAAGGCGCGCCTCGCGGCCGAGGTGGCCGAGGTGGAGAAGCGGATGGCGGTGGAGGCGGGCGGCTACCTGCGCGACCCGCGCACGGTCGAGGCCGAGATGGCGCAGGTCCAGGCCGATCAGGCGGCCGCCGCGCCCGCCCCTCCGGCCGCGA
>JAJXVM010000028.1 GCA_021782135.1 Myxococcales bacterium
GGGGGCACGAGCTGCCCTCGTTCGCGGCGGCCGAGCCGGGGGCGGGCGACGGCGCCGCGGCGGTGCTCGGGGCCTGCGACCGGCTGCTGGGGCAGGCGCGCTGAGCCGGGCCACCCCCTCCCTGACCCTCCCCCGCTGCGCGGGAGAGGGGAGGAGCGTGCGTCGCGGTGCAGGCCGCCCCCTCCCTGACCCTCCTCCGCAGCGCGGGAGGGGGAAGGAGACCTCCTACCGCGCCGCCCCGTCCTGCCGGTACACGGCCTGGATGAACCCGGCGAAGTACTTCCACGCCGACCAGACCGAGAAGAACATCGAAAGGTAGAGCAGATCGGTCCCGACCGCGTTCGCGTCCACGTCCACCGTCGTCACGAGGAAGTCCACCGGGTACTTGTAGTGGAGCAGCAGGAAGACGATGCCGACGAGCTGGATGGCGGTCTTGTACTTCCCCTCCTGCCCGGCGGCGATGACGATCCCCTCGCTCATGGCGATGGTGCGCAGGCCGCTGATGATGAACTCGCGCGCGATGATGACGATCACCACCCAGGCGGCGACGCGCCCGAGGTGCACCAGCATGACGAGCGCCGCCATCACCACCAGCTTGTCGGCGAGCGGGTCGAGGAACTTGCCGATCACGGTGACCAGGTTCTTGCGGCGCGCCAGCCAGCCGTCGAGGAAGTCGGTGGCGCTCGTCACCGCGTAGAGCAGCGCGGCGATGAACGAGTTGAGGCGCGACTCGTACCAGGTGAACCAGAGGATCACCGGGATGGCCGCCATGCGCGCGAAGGTGATGGCGTTCGGCGCGTTGAAGAACTCGGCCTTGAGCGAGCGGGCCACGGGCTTCCCCGGCTGGGCGACGGCCGTCACGCGGCTCCGCCCGCGGCCGCCGCTCCGGCGTCGACGAGGACCCGGCCCTCCCCGGTGAGCTCGATCGCGAGCGGACCGTCCGCCTCCTCGCCGCCGAGCGGCACGACTCGGGGGGTGAGCGCGCCGATCCAGCCCACCAGCGCGCCGGCGGGGACCCGCAGCGGCGCGGCGGGCGTCACCTCCACCCCCACCGGCGGCGCGGCGCTGGCGAGCAGGAAGCGCCCCTCGCCGCGCAGGTGGACGAGGTGGATGGCCGGCTCGTAGCGCGACTGCAGCCGGCCGTTCTCGTAGATGACCTGCCCCTCGAAGGAGAAGACCGTCTCCTCGCGGAAGTAGCCGGCCTCGCCGGCCAGCTCGAGCGCGGTGAAGGCGCGCGCGCCCGGCTGGAACACCAGGGCCCCCTCCCCCCGCGCCCGCAGCATCCGGCCCGCGCCCTCGCCGAAGGAGTGGTCGGTCGCCTTTCCCCGGAAGCGCTTCACCTCCGGCGCGAGCGCGATCTCCCCGAGCACCGCCACCAGCCCCTCGGCCCGCGCCAGCACCTCGCCGCGCACGTGGACCGCCAGCGCGCCGGGGGCGAGCCCGAATGGCTCGCCGGGCGGGACCGGGAGCAGCCGCTCGGCGGCGTGGCGGGCGACGGGCAGGCAGTCGTCCTGGGGCGCCCGCGCCGGGGCCACCTCCGGCCCGGCGTCGTCGATGGAGACCTCGAAGTCGGCCTCGTCCCTCGCCGGCTCCTCGGCCCCTTCCGCGCCGGGGTGGTGCGCCTGCTGGAAGGCGGAGGCGAGGTCGGAAGGCGGCTCCCCGGCCGACGCGGCCGGCGCGTCCTCCTCGGCGGCGCCGCCCGCGGCGGGCAGGTCGGGGTGGAGCAGCGCGTCGCAGCGCGCCACCATCACCTCGGCCCCGGAGCGCTCGAACCAGCTCCGCGCCTCCTCCACCTCCCCCAGCTCGAGGTAGGCGAGCCCGAGGTAGTTCATGGCCCGCGCGTGATCGGGGGCGAGCTCGAGGGCCTGCTTCAGGTGGCGGACCGCGTCGCGCCAGGCGCGCGCCTTGAGGCTGGCGAGCCCGAGGTTCACCCGGGGCGCCACCTCCCGCGGCGTCTCCGTCACCAGCCGCGCGTACGCCGCGGCCGCCTCGTCGAACCGGCCCTGCTTGTAGCAGGTCTGCCCGAGCAGCCCGAGCACCTGGGGATCGTCCGGCCTCAGCTCCGCCGCCGACGTCAGCGCCGCGTGCGCGGCGTCCAGCTCGCCGCGGGCGAGCAGCGTCGAGCCCTGCTGCAGGTGGTTCAGGAACTCCGAGTCGAGCCCGTCCACCTCTGCCCTGCTCGCTGTCGCGTCCACGTTGGCCGGCTACCTCTCGGTGACGAAGTGGTTGTAGTGCTCCTGCACCTTGCGCACGTAGTCCCGGGTCTCGCGGATGTTCGGGACCTCGCCGCCGGAGCGGCGCACCGCCTGCGGGCCGGCATTGTACGCCGCCAGCGCCTTGTCGAGGTCCTGTCCGTGCAGATCGAGCATCTGCCGCAGGTAGCGCGCGCCGCCCTCGATGTTCTGGGCCGGGTCCCAGGCGTCGCGCACCTGCATCTCGCGGGCGGTGCCGGGCATGAGCTGCATGAGCCCCATGGCGCCCTTGGCCGACTGCGCGTAGCGGTTGCCGGCCGACTCCACCGACATCACCGCCTTGAGGAGCGCGGGGGCGAGCCGGTACTTCTCCGCGGCGGCGACGATGTGCGGCTCGTAGAGCCTCGCCGCCGCGCTCGAGAACACCAGCCGGGCCCGCTGCACGCGGTCCGAGCCGCGGATCACGATCTGGGTCACGCCGTCCCTGGTGGTCTTCCAGACGGCGATGCGCCGGTACTGCCTCTCGGTCGGGACGTTGCTGAAGTGGATCACGCCCTCGGAGTCGCGATAGGAGTAGAGTTCGTCCGCGCGCACCGCGGGCACGGTCAGGAGCCCCAGCAGGGCCAGCAACGGGCGGATCCGACCCATCCGTCGAAAGCTACCAAGCCCCGCCGCGCCGCTCAACATCGCCCGTCCAGGGCGCGAACAGGAGATTCGCGATGTCCGCACTCGCCGCGCGTGAAACCATCGACTTCCTGGTGCTGGGAGGCGGAGTCGCCGGGCTCTCCTTCGCGCTCGAGGCGGCGGGGCGGGGCTCCGTGCTGGTGCTGACCAAGCGGGTCCGCAGCGAGGGCTCGACGCAGTACGCCCAGGGCGGCATCGCCTCGGTGCTCGGCCCGGACGACGACTTCCAGAAGCACGTCGACGACACCCTGGTGGCCGGGGCGGGCCTCTGTCACCGCGACGCCGTCGAGGTGACGGTCCGCGAAGGGCCGGAGCGGATCCGCTGGCTCTTGTCCCTGGGCGTGGAGTTCGACCGCCAGGGCGGCGAGCTCCACCTCACCCGCGAGGGCGGCCACTCCCGCCGCCGGGTGGCGCACGCCAAGGACACCACCGGCCGCGAGGTGGAGCGGGCGCTGCTCGCCGCCTGCGACGCGCGCGGGGTGCGCATCCTCGAGGACCAGGTGGCGGTGGACCTGGTCTCGAGCGCCAAGGCCGGGCTGCCGGGGCCGAACCGGATCCTGGGCGCCTACGTGCTCGACCGCGCCTCGGGCGAGATCTCGACCGTGCTCGCCGGCCAGACGGTGCTCGCGACCGGGGGCGCCGGCAAGGTCTACCTCTACACCTCCAACCCCGACGTCGCGACCGGCGACGGCGTGGCGATGGCCTGGCGCGCCGGGGCGGCCGTCGCCAACATGGAGTTCTTCCAGTTCCACCCCACCTGCCTCTTCCACCCGCTGGCGAAGAGCTTCCTCATCTCGGAGGCGCTGCGCGGCGAGGGGGGCATCCTGCGCAACCGGGCCGGCGAGGCCTTCATGTCGCGCTACGACCCGCGCAAGGAGCTGGCGCCGCGCGACATCGTGGCCCGCAGCATCGACGCCGAGATGAAGCGCCGCGGCGACGAGAGCGCGTTCCTCGACATGACGCACCTGCCGAAGCCGTTCCTGCTCGAGCACTTCCCGAACATCTACGCCACCTGCCGCGAGTACGGGGTGGACATGGCGGTGCAGCCCATCCCGGTGGTGCCGGCGGCCCACTACCTCTGCGGCGGCGTCGTGACCGACCTCGACGGCCAGACCTCGGTGCCGGGGCTGGTGGCCATCGGCGAGGTCTCCTGCACCGGGCTCCACGGCGCCAACCGGCTCGCCTCCAACTCGCTGCTCGAGGGGCTGGTGTTCGGCCACCGCGCCGCGCTGCGGGCCGCCCCGGCCCCGCGCGGTGCCGAGGCCGCCCGCGTGCCGGACTGGAACCCGGGCAACGCCCTCGACCCCGACGAGGGGGTGGTGGTGGCGCAGAACTGGGAGGAGGTGCGCCGGCTGATGTGGAACTACGTCGGCATCGTGCGCACCGGCAAGCGGCTCACCCGCGCCCACACTCGCCTCGAGCTGCTCCGGCGCGAGATCCGGGAGTACTACTGGCAGTACAAGGTCACCCCCGACCTGGTCGAGCTGCGCAACCTCGCCGACGTCGCCATGCTCATCGTCGAGTGCGCGCGGCGCCGCAAGGAATCGCGCGGCCTGCACTACACGCTCGACTACCCCAAGCCGGACGACCGCGAGCCGCACGACACGGTGATCGCCCCCGGGGAGCTCGCCTAGGGAGCGCCGTAGATCCCGCCGGTCAGGTTGCTGCCCGGCTGGCCGCCCCCCGGGCCCCAGGCCAGGTCGAACTTGCCGCTCGGGCCGGCGATGCGGAGCGTGAACGGGCCGTTCTCGATGGGCGGCCGCCCGGGGAAGCGCACGAAGCGGATCCGGTACACGGTGTCGAACGTGCCGATGAACGGGTAGAGCGCCTGGACCATCGGGTCGGCTCTCACCTCCTCCACCTTGTCCGGCAGCACCTGGCCGTCCGGCAGGACCAGCGCGGTCCGCCAGACGCTCTTCTTCTCGGCGAGGTCGTTCTCGGCCCGCTCCGGGGTGAAGAAGGTCAGGATGAACTCGTCGTAGGCCTCTCCCTCGCTCTTCTCGGAGGCGAGCTCCGCCTCTCGCTCGGCCGGCGTCATCGCGCGCCAGGCGGCGATCCGCTCGGCGCGCGCCCGGCGGGCCTCCGTGGAGAGGTAGACCGCGTTGGCGAAGGCGCGGGCGTCGAGCCGGTCGTAGAGCTCGCCGTGGCGGGTCCACTGGAACCGCAACCGGCCCCAATCGCCCTCGTCCGGCCGCGCCGGGAACGGGTTCGGGAGGTGGGCGCAGCCGGCGAGGAGCGCGACCAGCGCGGCGGCGAGCAGCGTTCCGGCGGCGCGCCGGCTCACGGCAGGAAGTCCTTCCGCGTGTAGAGCGCCTCCAGCGGCACGCCCAGCGCCTCGATCGCCTCGCGCCCTCCCTCCATCCGGTCCACCAGCGCGAAGCAGCCCACCACCACCAGCCCCTCCTCGCGGCAGCGGTCGATGGCCTTCTTCGCCGACCCGCCGCTGGTGACCACGTCCTCGAGCACCGCCACCCGGCTGCCGTCCGGGATGGTCTTGCGCCCCTCGATCCACTGGCCGGTACCGTGCCCCTTGGGCTCCTTGCGGACGATGAAGCTGTCGATCGGAGCGGGGGGATGAGCCCCCCCCGACCTCTCGTGCTCGAGGAACGAGGTGTAGGCGATGGCCGAGGCGATGGGGTCCGCCCCCAGGGTGAGCCCGCCCACTCCGCGGACCAGGGGGGCGATCCTTCGCACCCGGTCGAAGAGCAGCCGCCCGACGAGCACGTGCCCCTCGGCGGTGAGCGCGGTGCGCTTGCAGTCGATGTAGAAGTCGCTCTCCTTGCCCGAGGCGAGCACCACCTTGCGCCGCTCGAACGAGAGGGTGCGGAGCAGCTCGAGGAGCCGCTCCCGGTCCGCGTCCAGGCTCATGCCTTCTTCTCCTCCAGGTAGGGCAGCAGCTCCGCCGAGAAGCGGAGCTGGGCGAGCACCTGCGCGCGCGCCTCCGGCGGGAACTCCCGCCAGGAGGCGAGCCCCGCGTGCAGGGCCCGGTTCACCTCGTAGAGCTGCTGCGCCAGCCGCGCCGGCGCGCCGGGCGCCGCGCCCGCATCCCCGGTCCGGGCGAGCCGCGCCAGCGCCGCCTCCACCAGCGGCCCGGCCCACTCCACCTTGGCGGCGTCGAGCTTCTCGCGAAGCGCGGACAGCTCGGCCGCGCCGAGCGGCTCGTCGAGCAGGGCTCCGGCGGAGACCAGCGCCCAGGCCTCGCGGTCGGCGAGGTCGGGGTGGACGCGCGCCAGCACCCGGTCGCGCTGCAGGAGCCGCACCGCCGCGAGCCGCCGGTGCCCGGCCACCACCTGGTAGCGCGCCTCGCCGCGGGCCGTTCCCGGGTGGCGGCGCAGCTCCACCGGAGCGAGCTGGCCGAGGCGGCCGATCGAGGTGGCGAGGGCGGTCACGTCGCCGGGCTCGCGCAGGCGGAACGGCTCCTCGGGGTCGATGGTGGAGAGCGGTACGTATTCCATTTCAGGCCTCTGCGGGGGCGCGCGCGGCGATCCACTGGACGGCCCGGGAGATGGGGAGGTCGCGCCCGGCCTCGTTCCAGACCTCGTGCATCATGCCTTCGAGCCGCTGGAAGGTCTTGTCGGCCGAGCCGGCCCGGGCGGTGAACTCCTCGGCCACCCGGGGATCGGCGATGGCGTCGGCGCCCGCTGCGAGCACCAGCACCGGGGCCCGGAACTCCGCCGCGCGGCGCAGCACCTCGGCCTGCGCCCGCTGGGACTCGCGGAACCACCGGGGGGTGGCGACGTGCCCGTAGAGGCGGTCGCCCGCCGTCCAGGCCTGCATCTCCGGGTCGCTGGTGAGGACCTCCACGCGCAGCCCGGTCTGCATGGGGAGCCACGGCAGGACCCGGTCGAGGAGGCGCGCCGCCGCGACCTTGTAGAAGGGCGGGGCGATCGCCAGCCGGAGGTAGGGCGAGCTGAGCACGAACCCCCGGACCCCCTCGCCGCCGCGCCCGCGGGTCACCGCCCAGAGCGCCGCCACCAGCGCCCCCTGGCTGTGGGCGGCGACGAAGAGCGGCCGGCCCCCGGACGCGGATCGGACCTGGGCGAGGAAGGCGTCGAGGTCGTCGAGGTAGTCGCCGAAGAGATCGACGTGGGCGCGGCGCCCGTCCGACTGGCCGTGGCCGCGGAAGTCCACCAGGGCGGCCTCGAGCCCGGCGGCGCAGAGCGCGCGGGTGAGGCCGGCGTAGCGGCCCGAGTGGTCGCAGTAGCCGTGCAGCACCGCCACGGTGGCCCGCGGGGTGGGCGGCGTGAAGCGTTGCCAGAAGAGCCGGAGGTGATCGCGCGACTTCACGAAGCCTTCCTCGTGCCGGGCGACGGACGGCTCGGGGAAGGACGGGACGACCATGCGCCGGACGCTAACGGTTCCCGGCCGGCAAGGCAATCGAATGCGAGCCGCCCGGCGGCCGCGCCGGCGACCGCTGCAGCTCGGAGAGCTTCCGCTGCACCGCCGCCCGGCGCTGGGGCTCGTCGCGGTCCTCCCCCTCGAAGCTATCCAGCGAGCGCCGCCAGGCGCCGGCGGCGTCGGCCGGACGGCCCGCCTCGCGGTAGGCGTCGCCGAGGTGGTCGAGGATGGTGGCGTCCGGACCGGCGAGCGCGTCGGCGCGCTCCAGGGTCGGGACGGCGGTCGCGAGGTCGCCGCGCCGGAGCTGGATCACCCCGAGCGTGTCGAGGAAGGCGCCGTTGTCCGGGCGCAGCGCCAGCGCCCGCCGCACCAGCCGCTCGGCCTCGTCGAGCGACACGCCCCGCTCGGCCTCGCTGTAGGCGATGAAGTTCATGGCGTCGGCGTGATCCGGGTCCGCCCGCAGGAGCTCGCGCATCTGCGCCACCGCCGCCTCGGGATCGCCGGCGTCGTCGAGCAGCGTGCCGAGCGCGTAGCGCAGGGTCTCGTCGCCGGGCTTCGCCGCCAGCCCGCGGCGCACGGCGGCGAGCGCCTCCGGCATGCGGCCGGCCCGGGCCAGGCTGCTGCCGAGCGCCTCGTAGAGATCGGCGAGCCCCTCGGCCGGCTCGCCCGGCCGGCGCTCGGCGATCTCCTTCTCGAGGAGGGCCGCCGCCTCGGCGCCACGCCCGGCGCGGGTGAGGACGTAGGCCCGCATGGTCTCGAGCCGCACGTCGCGCGGCCGGGCCGCCAGGGCCGGCGCCAGCGCGGAGAGCGCCTCGGAGGTCTCTCCGAGGTGGGCGAGGCTCCAGGCCTGGTTGGCCCGCGCGCTCGGGAACGCCTCGTCGGCGGGCGGCACCCGGCCGAACTCGGCCGCGGCCTCCGCCCAGCGCCGCAGCCCCTGCAGCAGCGAGCCGCGCGCGAAGGCGACGCGGCCGTCCCCGCCCTGGACCGGGTCTCCGGCCTCGTCGAGGAGGGCGAGCCCCTCCGCCGGCCGGTGCGCGTCGAGCCAGGTGAAGGCCACCTCCACGCGGGCGTCGGCGTCGTCCGGCGCGATCGCCAGCAGCTGCCGGTGGTAGGCCCGCGCGGAGGCGGGATCGCCCGCGGCGAGCGCGAGCCGGCCCAGCGCCGACAGCGCCGAGAGGTCGTCCGGATCGAGCGCCAGCGCCTTCTCCCAGGAGGCGGAGGCGGTCCGATCCTCGCGCTGCAGCTCCTGCGCCGCCGCGAGCCTTCGCCAGGAGGCGGCGTCGCCCGGCCAGCGCACCACGGCGCGCGACAGCCAGCGCTCGGCCGCGGCGACCTCCTTGTGCTCGAGCAGCAGCCGCCCCACCTCCGCGGCCCCGCCGGGCTGGGAGGGGTCGAGCGCCGCCAGCCGGTTGAAGGTGGCGGCGGCGCCGTCCTGGTCGCCGGCGGCGAGCTGCAGCTGGGCCAGGAGCCGGAAGGCCTCCGGCCGCGGCGGCTCCGCCGGCTCGGGGGTCCCCTCCACCTCGGCCCGGCTCGCCTCCGCGAGGGCCGTCTCGACGCGCGTCGCCGCGCGCAGCTCGTCGAGGGCCCGGCCCTTCTGATCGCGCAGGATGGCGAGCTTGGCGAGGACGAGGTGGCCCTCGGCGCCGCCCGGGCCGGCGGGGTCGAGATCCACCGCGCGCCGCGCCTCGCCCTCGGCGAGATCGAGCCGATCCACCCGGGCGAGGGCCTCCGCCAGCTCGGCCCGCAGGTGGGCGTCGTCCGGGTCGAACGCGGCCGCCAGGTCGAGCTCCTGGCGGGCGAGCTGGCGATCGCCGGACAGCTCGGCCCGCTTGGCCGCCAGGTAGTGGGAGATGGCCTTGGCGGAGGCGAGCGCCGGGCGGCGGCGCGCCGCCTCGCGCATGGCGTCGGCGTCGGGGCGGGGCGCGCTGGCGGCGAGCCAGAGCGCCGGGAGCAGGGAGAGCAGGTTGGGCAAGCGCCAGGGATCCTACTGCCGACGGCCCCGGCGCGCACCGGGGCGCGGCGCGGGGCCGAGCACGCCCTCGACCGCCTCGGCCAGGGCGCCGTCCTCGAGCGGCCGCGCGAGCACCGCCTGGCAGCCGGCGGCGGCGAGCGCCTCCACCAGGTCGGGGTGGCAGACGGCGATCCGCCGGGTCTCGGCGAGCTCCCGGTCGGCGCGCAGGTCGGCGAACAGCCCCGCGGCGCCGTCGTCGCCGGCGAGCACCACCACCACGTCCGGCTGGTAGCGGGCGCAGGCGGCGCCCGCCGCGAACCCCGGCGAGACCTGCTCCACGTCGTAGCCGGCGGCGGCGAGCTGACGCGCCCCCCCCTCGCGCGCCGGCCCGAGCTCCCCGATCACGAGCACCTTGCGGCGATCCTCCACCGCGCCCGACAGCTCCTCGGGCAGCGGGATCCCCTGGCGCAGCATGAAGCCGGCGAGATCCTCGCGGGAGATGCGCCGGTGCCCGCCGGGCGTGCGGTGCGCCTTGAGGCGCCGCGCCTTGATCCAGTTGACCACGGTGGGGAGCGAGACCCCCAGCAACTGGGCCGCTTCGTGGGTGGTGTAGAACTGGTTCATCGCGAGCCCGTCATCCTAGCACCGTGCGTGCGGACCGACCGCACCCGCGCAGGGCCCTCGCAGAGATTGCGCCCGGTCTCGACCGATGCGAGATTCGGGCGCATGGCCTCCCCTTCCTACCTCGTCGGCGCGGTGCAGATGACCTCCACCGCCGATCGCGCGCGCAACCTCGACACCGCCCTGCGGCTGGTGAACGAGGCGGCCGATCTCGGCGCCCGCTTCGTCGGGCTGCCGGAGAACTTCGCCTTCATGGGGCCGGAGCAGGACCGGCTCGCCGGGGCCGAGACGGTCGAAGGGCCGACGGTCTCCGCCCTGCGGGAGCTGGCGCGGCGGCGCGGGATCCAGATCCTCGCCGGGTCGATCGCCGAGAAGGTGGAGGTCCCGGGCAAGTCGGCCAACACCAGCGTGCTCGTGGGCAGCGACGGCGGGGTGCTCGCGGTCTACCGCAAGATCCACCTCTTCGACGTGAACATCCCGGACGGCGCCCGCTACGCCGAGTCGGAGTCGGTGGTGCCGGGGGACCGGCCGGTGGTCGCGGCGACGCCGCTCGGCCGGATCGGCCTGAGCGTCTGCTACGACCTGCGCTTCCCCGAGCTCTACCGGCTGCTCTCGGCTCGGGGCGCCGAGCTGATCTGCATCCCCTCGGCCTTCACCCTCTTCACCGGCAAGGATCACTGGGAGCCGCTGCTGCGCGCCCGGGCCATCGAGAACCTGGCGTACGTGCTCGCGCCGGCGCAGGTGGGGCGCCACTCCGCCACCCGGGTGACGTTCGGCAACGCCATGATCATCGACCCGTGGGGCGTGGTGCTGGCGCGCTGCCCCGACGGAGAGGGCGTGTGCGTCGCCCCCTTCCGCCGGGACCGGCTGGAGCGGGTGCGGGCCGAGCTGCCCTCCCTGCTCCACCGGCGGCTCTGATCATCAGGCGGCGGCCGGGTTCGCCACCGCCGGCGCCTCCTCCTGGAGGATCCGCACCGGCAACACCACCGCGTTCAGTCCGGCGAACTGCAGCCGGCGCTGCAGCTCGTAGGCGGTGTCGTTGTGGAGCAGCCGCTGGTACCACTTCTCGCGCTCGAAGATGAGCTTGCCGGCGAAGAACACCGCGCGGTGGTGATCGCGGACGATCGCCAGGCAGAGCGCCTCCGCCTCGGCCACCGCCTCCGTGCTCACCGACATCCGGTAGCCGGCCACCAGGCCGAGGCGGCGCGCCAGCCCGACGTAGCGCCGCAGGCTCTCCTCGGTCCGGCGCCGCACCTCCTCGACCTCCTCCACGCCCTTCATGGTGGCGGAGTCGATGACGGCCACCGAGACGAAGATCACCTGCTTGTACTGGTTCGGGAAGACCCGCTGGACCGAGAGCAGCTGGTGGATCCCGAGGCCGCCGTAGCCGCCCACCAGCAGCACCGCGGTGGACGCCTTCGGATCGAGCGGCTGCTCCTCGTGGGCGAGGGCGGCCGGGAGCGCGTCCATCACCTGGTCGAGCCGGCGCAGGTTGGCCGCCACCGAGTCGTAGTGGCGCCGGATCATCAGGCAGATCCCGATGAGGATGCTGGTGACCGCCAGGGTGATCCAGCCGCCCACCGCGAACTTCTCGATCACGCTCACCACCAGGATCGAGAGGCAGAGCACGAGGCCGATGAGGTGGATGATGATGTGGTGCCACCAGTCCGGGTACTTCCGGCGCTCGCGGAACCAGTACCGGACCATGCCCGACTCGGAGAGCGAGAAGGTGAGGAACACGTTGATGGAGTACATCAGCACCAGCGTCGAGGTGTCGCCGCGGGTGTAGGCCAGGGTGAGCGCCGAGCAGACCGAGATGAGCACGATGCCGTCCTGCATCGACAGCCGATCGGAGAGGAGCGCGAAGCGCCGCGGCAGCCAGCGATCGTTGGCCATGTTGGCCATCACCCGCGGCCCGTCGATGAAGCCGGCCTGGGCGGCCACGAAGAGGAGCGCGGTCTCGGCGGCGAGCGCGAGCCAGACGAAGAGCTGCCCCGGCGTGCCCATCCCGGCGACGAGCCGCTCCAGCAGCACGGCGTTCATGGTCTTGCCCTCCACCGGCGCGGCGTGGACGAGCAGGTAGCCGAGCGTGATGCCGCCAGCGGTGAGCGCCAGCGAGAGCGCCATGAGGACCATCGTCTTCTGCGCCGTCTGCACCTTCGGCTCGCGCATGATCTGGAGGCCGTTGGAGACCGCCTCGATGCCGGTGTAGGTGCCCGCGCCCATCGAGTAGGCCCGCAGGAACAGCGCCGCGATGCCCGTCAGGCCGATGGTGGCCAGGTCGGCGCGGAAGCCGTGGCGCACCTCGCTCACCACCACCGGCATCTGGCCGGCGCGCAGGAGCAGCACCCCTCCGATGAGGATCGCGTGGGTGATGAGGAAGACCACGAAGATCGGAGCCAGCGCGGTCACCGACTCCTTCACGCCCCGGACGTTCAGGAGCATCAGGCAGGCGATGGCGCCGAACTCGATGGGCAGCTTGGCCCAGTGCCAGTGGGGCGGCAGGAAGCTGAAGGTGGCGTCGGCGCCGGCCGCGATGGAGGTGCTGATGGTGAGCACGTAGTCGACGAGCAGCGCCGAGCCCGAGACCACGCCGAACCGCGGGCCGAGCAGGCGCGAGGCCACCACGTAGCCGCCGCCGCCGAAGGGGAAGTGCTCGACGATGCGCGAGTAGGCGTAGGAGATGATGAAGACGGTGAAGGCGGTGGCGAGCGCGAGCCCGACCGCCAGGTAGTGGTGCTGCCCGAGCGCGCGAAAGGACTCGTCGGGGCCGTAGGAGGAGGAGGAGAGCCCATCGGCGCCGAGCCCCACCCAGGCCAGGAACGCGACCAGGGAGATGGTGTGGTAGGTCTTCGGATCGGAGATGTCGCGAGGGGCTCCGAAGAGCAGTCGCTTCAGGCGGGGGGGCATGGGACCTCGGTCGTGCGGTTCGGCGGCGCGTCGAATGCAGGGCATGTGCCGCCGAGGGCGAACGGGCCGGATCCGCGCTGCGCGTGCGGCGCCGCCCGGACCGCTGGTTGCGTTTTGCAGGATCCGGCCGGGTGCGCTCCTGCATCCGGCGGAGCTTGGAGACAGATGATCGAGCCGAACGCCCAGCCCGCGAGGGCCCTGCGAGTCCTGGTCGCGGACGACGAGCGGAACATCCGCGCCACCCTCGCCATCTGCCTGGAGGGGCTCGCGTGCGAGGTGCGGCAGGCGGCCACCGGGGAGGCGGCCCTGGAGGCGCTCCGGCTCGAGCCGTTCGACCTCGCCTTCCTCGACCTCAAGCTGGGGGCCGAGAGCGGGCTCGATCTGCTGCCGCGCCTGCTGGCGGAGCGGCCCGGGCTCGACGTGGTGATGATCACCGCCTACGCCACCTTCGACACCGCCGTGGAGGCGGTGCGGCGCGGCGCCCGCGACTACCTCCCCAAGCCCTTCTCCCCGGCCCAGATCGGCTCGGTGGTGGAGCGGGCGGCCCAGCGCCGCGCCCTCGAGCAGCGGCTGCTCGATCTCCAGGCACGCCTGGCGGAGGCCGCCCCCGAGACCACCCTCGAGACCGCCTCGCCGCGCATGCGCGCCACCCTCGACCTCCTCGGCCGCGCCGCCACCTCCGAGGCGGCGGTGCTGCTGCGGGGCGAGAACGGCACCGGCAAGGGGGTGCTGGCGCGGGCGCTCCACGCCCTCTCCCACCGGCGCGAGCGGCCGTTCGTCACCGTGAACTGCCCCACCCTCTCCGAGGAGCTGCTCGCGAGCGAGCTCTTCGGCCACGCCCGCGGCGCCTTCACCGGCGCGGTGAAGGACCAGCCCGGGCGCGTGGAGGGGGCCGAGGGCGGCACGGTCTTCCTCGACGAGATCTCCGAGATCCCGCCCTCGCTGCAGGCGAAGCTGCTCCGGTTCCTGCAGGAGAAGCGCTTCGAGCGGGTGGGCGAGAACCGCACCCGCACCGCCGACGTCCGCATCGTCGCGGCCACCAACCGCGACCTCGACGCCGAGGTGAAGGCCGGCCGCTTCCGCGAGGATCTGCTCTACCGGCTCGACGTGGTGGAGCTGGTGGTCCCGTCGCTGCGCCAGCGGCCGGAGGACCTGCTCCCGCTCGCCCGCCGCTTCGTCGCCTTCTTCGCCCGGGCCGAGGGGCGGCCGACGCCGGAGCTCTCGGGAGCCGCGGAGCGGGTGCTCGCCGCCTATCCCTGGCCCGGGAACGTTCGCGAGCTGCGCAACGCCATGGAGCGCGCCCTCATCGTCTCGCCCGGGCAGGTGATCGAGCCGGAGAGCTTCCCGGAGCGGATCGCCGGCCAGGGCGCCCCCGCGCCGGCGCTGGGCGGGGACTTCACCGCCGAGGAGATCGAGCGCGAGCACGTCCTGCGCGTCCTCGCGCGCGCCCCCTCGCAGGAGGAGGCGGCCCGCATCCTCGGCCTCGACGCCTCCACGCTCTGGCGCAAGAAGAAGAAGTGGGGGCGATAGCCGGACCTGGCGCCTCCCCTCTCCCGCGCCGGGAGGCCGCGGAGGTCCCCGAGCGGCGGGCCCGCGGAGCTCCGCCGAGGGTCATCCGAGCGGGAGCGTGAACCAGAAGGTGGAGCCGCGCTCCGGCGCGCTCTCCACCCCCATCTTCCCGCCGTGCGCCTGGACGATCTCGCGCGCGATGTAGAGCCCCAGCCCGACCCCGCCCGAGCGGTCGCCGGGGATCCGGAAGAACTTCTCGAAGATCCGCTCCTGGTACTCGCGGGGGATGCCCACGCCGGTGTCCCGGACGGCGAAGCGCGCCAGGGCGCCGTCGACCGCGGCCGAGAGGGTGATGCTGCCCCCGGCCGGCGTGTAGCGGATGGCGTTCGAGACCAGGTTCTGCAGGATGAGCTGGACCCGCTCCGGATCGGCCGACACCCGCGGGGAGGAGTCGGGCTCCTCCACCCGCAGCTCGAGCCCCGCTCCCTGCGCGGCCTGGCGCAGCGCGCGGGTGGCCTCCTCCAGCAGCGCCGACGCCTCCACCGGCCGGCGGTGGAGCTCGACGCGGCCCGCCTGGATGCGCGAGAGGTCGAGCAGGTCGTCCACGATCGCCTGCAGCCGCTCGCAGTCCTGGCGCGCCGCCTGCAGCAGGTCGGCCTGCTTCTCGGTGAGCGGCCCCACCACCTCCTCGGCGCAGAGGTGGATGGCCATGCGCAGCGAGGTGATGGGCGTGCGGAACTCGTGCGCCACCGTGGCGACGAGGTCGTTCTTGAGCTCGTCGAAGCGCATGAGCCTCGTCACGTCCTGCAGCACCACCGTGGCCCCGGCCACGGCGCCCTCCTCGGAGTAGAGCGGCGTCGCCCGCGGCAGCAGGAAGCGATCGCCGTCCGGCGACTCGGCCCGCACCGCCTCCTCGAAGCCCTTGGGGACGAAGGGCCCCTTCCCCGCCATCACGTGCGCGCGCACCTGCTCGAGCACCGCCCGGACCCGCGGCGCGAGCGAGGCCAGCGGGTCGGGGCTCGCCTGCGAGAGCCGGAGCACCTGCTCGGCGGCGGCGTTGACGTTGACGAGCCCGCCGGCGGAGTCGAGCACCAGCACGGGATCCGGCAGGCTGTCGATGGCCGCCTGCGACGCCTGCTGCGCCTGGAGCAGCTCGCCGAGCGAGCTCGAGCGGTACTGCCCGAGCCGGTCGGCCATGGTGTTGAACTCCTGCGCCAGCTGGGAGATCTCGTCGCGGCCCTCCACGCGCGCCCGCACCTGCAGGTCGCCCTCGCCGATGCGCCGCACCGACTGGGTGAGCAGCGAGAGCGGCCGCAGCAGGCGCGCGGTGAGCGTGCCGGTCACGAAGATCCCGAGGAGCAGCGCCCCCAGGGTGACGGCCATGACGAGCCGGTTGTTGCGCTGCGCCTCGCGGTGCGCCTCCTCGCTCCGGCGCACCATCGCCTCCTGGTTGATCTCCAGGATCTCCTCGGCGGCGTGGCCGAAGCCCGCGGCCGCCGGCTCCACCGCGTCGAGGTAGAAGCGGGGCCGGCGCGCGGCGGGCAGCCGGCGCAGCCGCTCGCCCGCCGACTGGAGCTCCCCCCAGCGCGCCCGCAGCCTCCGGGTGGCGGCGGCCTCTCCGGGCTCGGTCACGTTCCCTTCCTGGATCCGCAGCTCCGCCTCGCAGCGCCGCGCCGCGGCCTCGAGCTCCGGGCCGGTGGCCGCCGGGGTTCCCCCCAGCGCCTCGGCCAGCGCGGCCCGATCGAGCAGCGCCGCGGCGCCGGCCATCCGCTCCGCCGCCAGCACCGAGCGGTAGTTGTCCGTCAGGATCCCCCGCGAGCTGCGCCCCAGCACGGCCACGTTGCGGACCGTGCTGGCGCCGAGCAGCAGCAGCACCGCCACCAGCGGCGCCTGGGCGAGGAGGAGCTTCGTCCGGAGGTTCACGGGCGGCGCTCCTCGTCCTCGAAGGAGATGACGTGCAGGTCGAGGCCGGCCGAATCCGCCAGGAGCCGCTGCAGCACCGAGCGGCCCAGCACCTGGCGCCAGCGCGGCTCGGTGGACCGGCCCACGACCACGTCCGAGACCGCGTGCGAGCGGGCGAAGTCGAGCAGGGATCGGGCCGGCTCGGACGACTTGAGCCGGACCACCTCGGCCCCGAGCTCGCGGGCCTTCTCGATGTTGGCGAGCAGGTGGCGCTGCGACTCCGCGTCGATCCGGGTGGGGGCCTCCTCCGGCGTCTCCACGTAGACCACGTACCAGTCGGTGTTGAGCCGGCCGGCCATCCGCGACCCGCGCCGGAGCAGCATGGCGGCCCGCGGCGGGTTGCTCGACATGCAGACCATGACCCGCCCCGCGGCGCGCGGGGGCTGCAGCGCGTTGCGCGCCGCGGTCGCCGAGCGGTCGAGGCTCTCCGCCACCTCCCGCAGCGACAGCTCGCGCAAGGTGGCGAGGTTCCGGTCCTGGAAGAAGTGCTCCAGCGCCCAGGGGACCTTGTCGGCCGGGTAGATCTTGCCGGCCTTGAGCCGCTCCTGCAGGTCCTCCACCGCGAGGTCCAGGTTCACCACCTGGTCGGCCTGCTCCAGGAAGCTGTCGGGCACCGTCTCGCGCACGGTGACGCCGGTGTTTCGCGCGATGAGGTCGTTCAGGCTGTCGAGGTGCTGGATGTTGAGCGCCCCGATCACGTTCACGCCGGCCTCGAGCAGGTCGAGCACGTCCTGGTAGCGCTTGCGGTTCTTCGAGCCGGGGACGTTGGTGTGCGGGATCTCGTCCACCAGCGCCACCTGGGGGTGCCTCGCCAGCACCGCCTCGAGGTCCATCTCCTCGACCGTCACCCCGCGGTACTCGAGCCTCCGCCGGGGCACCACCTCGAGGTCGCCGATCAGGGCGGCGGTCTCGGCCCGGCCGTGCGTCTCGACCAGCGCGCCGACCACGTCGACGCCGCGCTGGTCCAGCGCGCGCGCCTCCTCGAGCATGCGCCAGGTCTTCCCCACGCCCGCGGCGAAGCCGACGTAGAGCTTGAGCCGGCCGCGCCGGCCGCGCTCGACCAGCTCGAGGAAGTCCTGCGGGCTCTTGCGGGGTGGGTTCATGGCTCCTGGCGAGGCCGGCCGCCGGTCACGGCCAGTGTGCGACGGCAGGCCGCCGGACGGCAAGCGCGCTCCTCGATGGTCTCGGCGCTCAGCCTCCGGAGGGGAGCTCGGGCGCGCCGAGCCGGCGGTCGAGGGCGAGGTTCAGGAGGAGCACGTTCACGCGCGGCTCGCCGAGGACGCCGAGATCGCGCCCCTCGGTGAACTCCGAGACCAGCGCCCGGACGCGCTCCACCGCGAGCCGGCGGGCCGCGGCCACCCGGGGCGCTTGCCAGAGGGCGGCCGCGGGCGAGAGGTGCGGATCGAGGCCGCTCGCCGAGGCCATGACCAGCTCCGCCGGGACCGGCAGCGGGGCGCCGGGGTTCTCCCCGACCAGGCGCGCGAGTCGCGCGGCCGCGACGTCGCGCAGCTTGCGGGAGGTGGGCCCGAGGTTGGAGCCGCCCGAGCTGGACGCGTCCCAGCCCCCGTCGCCCGCGGCCGAGGGGCGGGGGTGGAAGTAACCGGGGCCGGCGAAGGGCTGGGCGATGAGCTCCGAGCCGACGACCTTGCCGTTCGCGTCGGCGACGAAGCTGCCGGCGGAGCGCCGCGGGAAGAGCACGCGGGCGAGGCCGGTCATCGTCAACGGATAGGCGACCCCGGTGAGGAGCAGCGTCAGCAGCGTCGCGCGCACCGCCGGCCCCAGGTTCGAGCGCACCGGGAACTCGGGGCGGGAGGGTGCGGGGATCGGCGCGGACGGCCGCTCCGCGCGGGCGGCGGCCGGGGTCGCCGCCCGGGCGAGGGGATCGTGCTTCGAGTCGCGCATGAGCTCCTCCTAGCCGAGGCCCGCGGCGCTCAGCGCCAGGTCGATGAGCTTGATCCCGGCGAAGGGGGCCACCACGCCGCCGACGCCATAGACGAGCAGCGAGCGGCGCAGCACCGCCGCGGCGCCCAGGGGCCGGTAGCGGACGCCGCGCAGCGCCAGGGGGATGAGCAGGACGATGATCACGGCGTTGAAGATCACCGCCGAGAGGATGGCGCTGTAGGGCGAGGCGAGGTGCATGACGTCGAGCGGCCTCAGCTCCGGGTAGGTGGCCACGAAGAGCGCCGGGAGGATGGCGAAGTACTTGGCCACGTCGTTGGCGATGGAGAAGGTGGTGAGGCTGCCGCGGGTCATGAGGAGCTGCTTGCCCACCTCCACCACCTCGAGCAGCTTGGTCGGGTTGGAGTCGAGGTCCACCATGTTCCCGGCCTCCTTGGCGGCCTGCGTGCCGGTGTTCATCGCCACCCCCACGTCGGCCTGCGCGAGCGCCGGGGCGTCGTTGGTGCCGTCGCCGGTCATGGCCACCAGCTTCCCCTGGGCCTGCTCCGCCTGGATGAGCCGCATCTTGGTCTCGGGGGTGGCCTCGGCGAGGAAGTCGTCCACCCCGGCCTCGCGGGCGATGGCGGCGGCGGTGCGCGGGTTGTCGCCGGTGATCATGACCGTGCGGATGCCCATGGCGCGGAAGCGCTCGAAGCGCTCCCGGATGCCGCCCTTCACCACGTCCTTGAGGTGCACCACCCCGAGCACGCGGCCCCCGTCCGACACCGCGAGCGGGGTGCCGCCCCCGTCGGCGATGCGGCCGGCGACCCGGCGCAGCTCCGGCGGGACCTGGCCGCCGAGCGCCTCGACGTGGCGCGCCACCGCGTCCACCGCCCCCTTGCGCACCACCCGCTCGCCCAGGTCGCAGCCGCTCATCCGGGTGTGGGCGCTGAAGGGGATGAACCGGTGCTCGGCCTCGCGCACCGGCCGCCCGCGCAGCCCGTGCCTCTCCTTCGCGAGCACCACGACGGAGCGCCCCTCGGGCGTCTCGTCGGCGAGGCTGGCGAGCTGCGCGGCGTCGGCCAGGTCCTCGAGCCGCGCGCCGGGCATGGGGATGAGCTCGACCGCCATGCGGTTGCCGAGGGTGATGGTGCCGGTCTTGTCGAGGAGCAGCGTGTCCACGTCTCCGGCCGCCTCCACCGCCCGCCCGCTCATGGCGAGCACGTTCTTGCGCAGCAGCCGGTCCATCCCGGCGATGCCGATGGCGGAGAGGAGCCCGCCGATGGTGGTGGGGATGAGGCAGACCAGCAGCGCCACCACCGCGGTCACGGAGAGCCGGATCCCCGAGTAGATCCCGATCGGCACCAGGGTGGCGCAGGCGAACAGGAACACCAGGGTGAGGCCGGCGAGCAGGATGTCGAGCGCGATCTCGTTGGGGGTCTTCTGGCGGCTGGCGCCCTCGACCAGCGCGATCATCCGGTCGAGGAAGGACTGGCCCGGGTCGGCGGTGATCCGGACCACGATGCGGTCGGAGAGCACCCGGGTCCCGCCGGTCACCGCCG
>JAJXVM010000300.1 GCA_021782135.1 Myxococcales bacterium
GGCGGCCCCGCGCGCCGCCCGCTCCGCGGCGGCGGCCTCGGCGAGCTGCCGGCGCTCCCGGTCCATGGCCGACGCGGCCCGCTCCAGCTGGGCCTCGAGCCCCTTCGCCCGCTCCGACTGGTGGGTGGCCTCGGCCCGGGCCTCGGCCAGCCGCGCCTGGAGCTTCTCGACCTCCACCTCGAGCCCGCCCTGCGACTTCTCCTTCTTGGCCGCCTCGGCGAGCTCGTGGCCCTTCTTCTTCGCCGCCGCGAGCTGCTCGCGCAGGCCCGCCGCCTCGTCGCGCCGCTCCTTCACCTCGGCCTGCCGCTTCTCCAGGTCTCCGCGGACGCGCTCGGCCTCGGCGCGCGCCTCGGCCACCAGCTGCGCGCTCCGCAGGGCGGCGGCCTTGCTGGCCCGGGCGGAGAGGAAGAGGCCCACCGCCGCGAGCACGGCGGCGAGGGCGATGAAGAGGGCGAGGCCGGGCATGGGCGGACTCCGGGGGGGAGGGACGGCGGGTGATCGGGGCGAGGGATCCTGCATAGCCAACGGATGCCGGTCCTGGCAAGCGAGATGGGGGGCTCGGCCGAGCGAAGAGGCGAGCCGGCGCCGGGGTTTGCGTTAAGATCGATGGCTCTCCCGATGCGCAGCGTCGCCACCCGGATCTTCGCCACCTTCGCGGTGGCCCTCCTCGCCTTCGGGCTGGTCACCGCCGCCGCGGTGCGCCGGCTGCACGCGCTCGGGCGCGACCTCCAGCTGCTCAACGAGGGCTACCTGCCGCTCACCCGCACGGTGGCCCAGCTCGACGTGAAGGACTGGGCCACCGGCCGGGCGCTGGAGTTGCGCGGGGCCGATGCGGCCGCCCGCCGGGTCTGGCTGCCGGTGGCGCGCGCCCAGTTCCCGGTGGTCCGCGAGAAGATCGCCGAGGGGCGGGCGGTGGTGGCGCGCGCGCGCGCCCTGGCGGGACCGGGGGACGCCGCCTTCCTGGCCGAGGTGGACGGCCGGCTGGCCGCGCTCGCGGCCCGCTGGGGCGCCTACGACGCCGCCGCCAAGGAGCTGTTCGAGGCGCTCGAGGCCCGCCCGGCCCCGGACGCGCCCACCCTCGAAGCCCGCGCCCAGGTCCTGCGAACCCTGGGGCGCGGCCTGTCCCAGGACGTGAAGCTGCTCTCGGTGAAGCTCGAGACGCGCGTCTCCGACCGGGTCCACGCCACCGAGCGGGAGGAGTCGAAGGCCCTGGCGCTGCTCGTCATCTACGCCCTGCTGGCGGCGGCGGTGGCGGTGGGCGCCGCCGTCCTCGCCCACCGGCTGCTCGCGCCCATCCGGACGCTCACCGAGGGCGTGAAGGCGGTCGCGGCCGGTGACCTCTCGCGCAAGGTGACGGTGCGCGGCGGGGACGAGCTCTCGGTGCTGGCGGACGAGTTCAACGCGATGGCGGCGTCCCTCTCGCGGCAGCGGGCCGAGCTGCTCGCGGCCGAGCGGCTGGCGGCGGTGGGGCGCATCTCGGCCCAGATCACCCACGAGATCCGGAACCCGCTCAACTCCATCGGGCTCAACACCGAGCTGCTGGCCGAGGAGCTGGGCGCGCTGCCGGAGGGGGCCGAGGCCCGCCAGCTGGTGGGCGCCATCGCCCGCGAGGTGGACCGGCTGGAGGGGGTGGCGGAGGAGTACCTGCGCTTCGCCCGGCTGCCCCGCCCCTCGCTGGCGCGCGAGGACCTGAACGAGCTCCTCGCCGGGCTGCTCGACTTCCTCGCGCCGGAGATGGAGGCGGCGGGCGTCCGGGTCGGGCGCGCGCTGGCGCCGGGGCTGCCGCCGGTGCGGGCCGACGAGGGGCAGCTGCGCGCGGCCTTCCTGAACCTGCTGCGGAACAGCCGCGAGGCCATGCCCGGCGGCGGGGCGGTCGCCGTCGAGACCCGTCCGCTGCCGGACGGCGGCGTGGAGGCGCGGGTCTCGGACGACGGCCCGGGCATCCCGGCCGAGTCGCTGCCGCACGTCTTCGAGCCCTTCTGGAGCACGAAGGAGAAGGGCACCGGGCTGGGCCTCGCCTTCACCTCGCAGGTGGTGAAGGAGCACGGGGGCGAGATCACCTGCGACAGCGTTCCGGGGCGCGGCACCACCTTCACGGTGCGGCTCCCGGCGGCGCGCGAGGACGCGCCCGAGCGCGGGCGCGCGGAGGCGGCGAGCGCATGAGGCGAGGACGGACGGGGGCGGCGCGGGCGGGGGGGTCGCGGGCGGCCGCGGGGGCGCGCCGCTTCGACGACTGGGGCACCGCCGCGAGGACGGTGCTCGGGAACGGGCTACGCGTGATCACCGTCCCCGCCGCCGGCCTGCACTCGGCCATGATCGCCCTCTACGTGCGGGCCGGCTCGCGCCACGAGGCGCCCGCGGTGAACGGGGTGTCGCACTTCCTCGAGCACCTCTTCTTCCGGGGCTCCGCCGGCTGGCCGGACACCGTCGCCATGAACGCCGCGGTGGAGAGCGCCGGCGGCAACCTCAACGGCATCACCGCGCGCGACCACGGCTGCTACTACACCCCCATCCACCCCGAGGAGGTGGCGACCGGGCTGGCGGTGCTGGGCGACATGATCCGGCGGCCGCTCTTCCGGGAGATGGACGTCGAGCGCGAGGTCATCCTGGAGGAGATCCTCGACGAGGTGGACGCCACCGGGCGCGACATCGACTCCGACAACCTGGTGAAGCGGATCGCCTTCGCCGGGCACGGGCTGGGGCTCAAGATCGCCGGGACCGCCGAGACCATCCGCGGCATCGACCTGCGCGCGGTGCGGCGGCACCACGCCCGCTTCTACACCGGCGAGAACCTGGTGCTCTGCGTGGCCGGGCCGGTGCGCGAGGCCCAGGTCCGGGCGCTCGCCGAGGAGCACTTCGGCGCCCTGCCGCGCGGCCGCCGCTCGCGCGCCGCGCGCCCGCCGCCCTGGCCGCGCGGGCCGGTGCTCGAGCACGTGACCCACGACGACGCCCAGTCGGAGTTCAGCCTGGCCTTCCCCTGCCCACCGGAGCAGCACCCCGACTACCCCATCCACCTCTGCCTGCGCCGCGTCCTCGACGACGGGCTCTCCTCGCGCCTGCCCTTCGAGGTGGTGGAGCGGCGCGGGCTCGCCTACGCCCTGCACGCCGGCATCGACACCTTCGCCGACGCCGGCATGCTGGTGGTGGACGGCGCGTGCGCGCCGGCCAAGGTGAGCCGGGTGGTCGAGGAGGTGGCGCGGGTGCTGGCGCGCCTGGTCGAGGAGCCGGTGCCCGGGGAGGAGCTGCTGCGGGTGCAGCGGCGGCACCGCATGACCCTCGCCTTCTCGCTCGACTCGGCGGCGGAGCTGGCCGGCTGGTACGGCTCGGGCGAGGTGATGGCCGCGCCGGAGGGGTTCGAGGAGCGCTGCCGCCGGGTGGAGCGGGTCACGCCGGCCGACCTCCAGCGCGTGGCGAGCGAGACCTTCCGCAAGGACCGGCTGGTGGCGGTGGTGGTCGGGCCGGGGGGCGTGCGCCGCCGGCGCGAGCTGGAGCGCGCGGTGTCCCGCTGCGCGCTGGGGTAGGGATGGCGGGCGACTTCGTCGAGCGGGTGGTGCAGCGGCTGCGGCAGGACGCCGCCTTCAGCCGCAACCGCCACTACCTCGCCCTCTCCTCGCCGGAGGGCCGGCGGGCCTTGCGCATCCACCGCCACCTGCGGTCCATCGAGCGCGACCTCGCCCGCGGCTTCCGGCTCCGGGTGGAGGAGCAGGAGGAGCACCGGGTCCGGCTGGTGCTCGAGGCCCAGGGGGCACGCCGCACCGCCTTCCTGACCGGGAGCGAGTTCCAGCTGCTCTGCGAGAGCCCGGCGGTGCGCGCCTCCCTCGGGGCGGCCTGCTCCGGGGGCTAGCTTCCGGCCGGCTCCCGCGAGCGCTCCTCGCGCGCCGCGGCGGCGAGGAGCGCCAGCACCGCCTCCCCGGCGTCCTGCCCCGGGGCCAGCTCCCGCGCCGGGAGCGAGGGCTCCTCCAGCTCCGCCGCGAAGGGCCCGGCCAGCCCCGGCTCCAGCGCCAGCGCGCCCACGGCACCGCCGCCGAGGAGCCGCCAGAGCGGCCGGTCCGCGGCCGCGCACGGCACGAGGCAGAGGTCGAGCCGGGGGCCGCCCGGCACGGCCATCCGCCCGAGGGTGCCGAGCCGGCCCG
>JAJXVM010000029.1 GCA_021782135.1 Myxococcales bacterium
GCACCTCGGCGGCGAAGGCGGCGCCGGCGCGAGGCTCGGCGAGCGCGCGCAGCGCCTCGAGCGAGAGGACGTTGGTGGTCCCCTCCCAGATCGGGAGCACCTGGGCGTCGCGCAGGAGCCGCGGCAGCCCGGTGTCCTCGATGTACCCGGCGCCGCCGAAGCACTCGAGCGCTTCCGAGGCCACCGCCACCGCCTGCTTGCCGGTGGTGAGCTTCCCGAGGGAGGTGACCAGGCGGGAGAGCGCCAGCTCGTCCGGCCCGGCGCCCCCCGCCTCGCGCAGCCCCATGAGCTCCACGGCGCGGAAGGTGAGCAGGAACCCGGCCTCCAGCTCCGCCTCCATCCCCGCCAGCGTCTCGGCGTGGAGCGGCTTGTCCCGCAGCGGCGCCCCGAACGCCACCCGGCGCCGGGCGTAGTCGCGCGCCAGCGCCAGCGCCCGGCGCATGCCGGCCACCGCCCCCACCGCGTTCCAGGTGCGGGTCACGTTGAGCATCGAGGCCATGTGGCGGACGCCCGACTCGAGCCCGGCCACCGGCTCCGCCCGCGCCCCCTCGAGCTGCAGCTCGGCCGTCGGCACCTTGCGCGTCCCGAGCTTCTCCTTGAGCCGGTCGAGGGAGATCCCGTTCGGACGCCCCTGGTCGTCCCGCAGCTCCAGGTAGAAGAGGGCGAGGCCCCGCCCGCCCGGCGGGTTCCCATCCGGCCGGGCGAGGGTGAGCGCCATCTCGGCGGTGGTGGCCGAGGTGAACCACTTCGTGCCGTACAGCCGCCAGCCGCCGTCCTCCCGGCGCGCCACGGTCTCGGCGAGCCCGACGTCCGAGCCCCCGGTGCGCTCCGTCATCCACTGGCCGCTGGTCCAGGCCAGCGCGGGGTCGCGGCTGGTGAGGCGCGGCACGGCCCGCTCGACGAGCCGGGCCTCGCCGATGTCGAGCAGCGTCCTCGCAGCCCCGTCGGTCATCGCCAGCGGGCAGGAGTAGACGTCGAGCGAGGCGTCGAGCAGGTAGACCTTCACGAGCTGCAGCACGCGCGACCACGGGCCGTAGCGCCGCTCGTAGGCCTCCGCGACCAGGCCGTGGCGGGCGGTGAGCCCGGCGGCCTCCATCCAGAGCGGGGTGAGCTCGATCCGGTCGATGCGGCGGCCCCAGGGGTCGTACTGGGTGAGGACCGGCTCGCTGCGCCGATCGGCCTGCTGGAAGGCGAAGAGCGCGCCGCCGGCGAGGTCGCCCAGGTGGCGCAGCTCCGCCTGCACTCCGCCGAGCATCCCGGCCGGGAGCCGCCGCGAGAGATACTCCCGGAGCAGGGCGTCGTCGTCGTACTGGTTTCCGAGCCGGGGCGGTTCCTGGAAGAACGCCATGAGGCTTCTTCCTGTGGCGCCCGCCGCCCGCGCGTGAGAGAGAAATCGGGGACCCGACCCGAGGAGGGAGCACGCAGAGCATCAACCCGGCCACCGGCGAGGTGCGCCCCCGCCACCGAGGTCGGGCCGCTCTCGACCGAGGCCGGGCTCCGGCAGGTGGACGACTCGGTGAAGGCGGGCGCGCGCTGCGGCGGGGCGGCCGCGCGCCGTCCCGCCGGCCGTCACCCGGACTCGGGCTTCGCCGGGCGCGAGAGCACCACCAGCGAGCGCGCCGAGACGTCCACCACCCCGCGCGCGGCGATGCGGTCCCGCTTGGCGTCGCTCGCCCCGGCGGTGTCCACCAGGACCTCCCACTCCTCGCCCCAGGTCACCTCGGGCAACGTGTAGGGCACCGGCTCCTCGTGCGCGTTCATGAGCACGAGGAGCGTGTCCCCCACGATCCGGTGGCCCCGCTCGTCCGGGGTCGCGATGGTGTCTCCCCCGAGGAGGAAGGCCAGGGAGCGGACGTAGGGTGCCTGCCAGTCCTCCTCGCTCATCTCGTTCCCGTCGGGGCGGAACCAGGCGAGGTCCTTGAGCGAGCTGTCCCACATCTGCGCGCCGCGGAAGAAGCGGCGTCGCTGCAGCGCCGGCTGCGCCAGCCGCAGCCGGACCATGCGCGCGGTGAACCCCAGCAGCGCCAGCCGCCGGTCGTCGAGGTCCCAGTCGATCCAGGAGATCTCGTTGTCCTGGCAGTAGGCGTTGTTGTTCCCGCCCTGCGTCTTGCCGAGCTCGTCCCCGGCGGTGATCATCGGCACGCCCTGCGAGAAGAGGAGGGTGGCGAGCAGGTTCCGCTGCTGCCGATCGCGCAGCGCGTTCACCGCCGCGTCGTCCGTCTCCCCCTCGGCGCCGCAGTTCCAGCTGGCGTTGTCGTCGGTCCCGTCCCGGTTCTCCTCGCCGTTGGCCTCGTTGCGCTTCCGCTCGTACGAGACGAGGTCGCGCAGGGTGAAGCCGTCGTGGCAGGTGATGAAGTTCACGCTGGCGAAGATCTTCCGCCCGGCCGGGTGGTACAGGTCGGCGGAGCCGCTGAGCCGGTAGCCGAGCTCCTGCGCCTGGATCTCCCCTTTCCAGAAGCGGCGGATGACGTCGCGGTACTTGCCGTTCCACTCGCTCCAGCGGGTCGGGAAGCTGCCCACCTGGTAGCCCGCGGGGCCCAGGTCCCAGGGCTCGGCGATGAGCTTCACCTGCTGCAGGGTGGGGTCCTGGTGCACCGCCTGCAGGAAGGGGCAGCACCGGTCGAAGTCGCGCGGGTCGCGGCAGAGGGTGGTGGCGAGGTCGAAGCGGAACCCGTCGACGTGCATCTCCTCGGTCCAGTAGCGCAGCGAGTCCATCACCAGCCGCAGCACCTGCGGGTTCGACACGTCGAGGCTGTTCCCGGTGCCGGTGTAGTCCATGTAGAAGCGGCGCTCGTCGGCCAGCTTGTAGTAGCTGCGGTTCTCGAGGCCGCGGAAGGAGAGGGTGGGGCCGAGGTGGTTGCCCTCGCAGGTGTGGTTGAAGACCACGTCCAGGATCACCTCGATGCCGGCCTGGTGCAGCGCCTTCACCATCCGCTTGAACTCGGTCACCTGCCCGCCGCGCGTGCCGCTGGCGCTGTAGCGGTGCTCCGGCGCGAAGTAGGCGAGGGTCGAGTAGCCCCAGTAGTTCCTGAGCCCCCGGTCCCGCAGGAAGGCGTCGTCCACGTGCTCGTGGACGGGCAGGAGCTCCACCGCGGTGACCCCGAGCCGGCGGAGGTGCTCCAGCGCCGGCGGGGAGGCGAGGCCGGCGTAGGTGCCCCGCAGCTCCGGCGGCACCTGGGGGTGGCGCATGGTGAAGCCGCGCACGTGCAGCTCGTAGACGATGGAGCGGTGGAGCGGGGTGCCGGGGCGCGCGTCGCCTCCCCAGTCGAAGCCGGCGTCGTCGAGCACCACGCAGCGCGGCATGAACGGAGCGGAGTCGGCGTCGCAGATGCCGAGGTCCTCCTCCGGCGCCCCGCGGCGGTAGCCGTGGACCGGGCCGCGGAAGTCCACCTCGCCGTCGATGGCCCGCGCGTACGGATCGACGAGGAGCTTGCTCGGGTTGAAGCGCAGCCCGTTCTCGGGGTCGTAGGGCCCGTGGACGCGCAGGCCGTAGAGCGCTCCCGGCCGGAGCCCGGGGAAGTAGCCGTGCCGGACGTAGCCGGTGGTCTCGGTGAGCTCCACCCGCTGCAGCTCGCGGGAGGGATCGGCCGGGTCGAAGAGGCAGACCTCCACCTTGTCGCAGCGCTTCGAGAAGACGGCGAAGTTCACCCCGCCCGCGTCGGCGCGGGCGCCGAGGGGATACGGCATTCCTGGCCAGGGCCGGATCGCGTCCATGCTCGCCTCGAGGCGCTGCGCGGGCTCGCCCCGCGCTGCTCAAGCTAGGGCGCGCTTCGGAACGCGGCAGGGAGGCGGGCGCTCCGCCCGGCGCCTCTCCGGCGCCGGCCAGCGCCGGCTACTTCCAGCCGGGGAAGGGGTAGACGGGCCGATGGGTGGCGAGGTCGGGCGGATAGACGGTGACCTGGCGCCCGTTCTGCACCTGCTCGACCAGCATGGGGTGGCGGTTCTGGTTGGTGTAGCCGTCGAAGTCGCCGAAGCGCACCTGCCCCATGATCCCCTGCCAGGTGCCGCGGCGGAGCTCGGCCCGGGTCGTCTCGCGGTCGCCCCCGGCCCGGGCCGCGCTCTCGCCGAGGGCGAGCAACGAGGCGTAGGCGCAGGCCGCGTGGTAGGTGGGCTCCTTGCCGAAGCGAGCCTCGTACCGCGCGAAGAAGGTCCGGGCGCCGGGCCAGCGCGCGTCGCCGGTCCACTGGGTGCTCGAGAAGACGTTCTCCGAGACCGCCCGGTCGCTCGCGAACTGGACGGTGGCGAAGCCGGCGCCGGCGCCGAGGAAGGCCTGCGGCGCGAGCCCGAGCTCGCGCGCCTGGCGCATGAGCTGGAGGGCGTCGGCGACGTAGGAGACCAGGAAGACGAGATCCGGCCGCGCGGACTTCACCCGCGCGAGCATGCGCCGGTGGTCGAGCGATCCCTTCCGGTAGGACTCCTCGGAGACGACCTCGAGCCCCCTGCGCTCCGCCAGCGCGCGCGCGCTCCGCGCCGCCGAGACCCCGAAGTCGGTGCTCTCGTTGACGATGGCGATGGTCCGCGGCTTCCCGTGGTGGAGCGCCAGGTCGAGCAGGATGGCCGCGTAGTCGTCGGTGGTGGCGGAGAGGCGGAAGACCCAGCGCAGCCCCTGGCGCGTGAGGTCCTCCTTGGCGGCCGCCGGGATGAGCAGCGGGACCCGGTACTGCTCGGCGCGCTTGGCGACGGCGGCGGAGGAGGCGGAGGTGTAGGGACCGACCACGCCCGCGACGCCGTCCCGCGTGGCGAGCTTCTCGAAGGCGCGGATGGCGTCCTGCGGCTTGCTGCCGTCGTCCTCCCAGATCAGCTCGACCGGGATCCCCCTGGCCCGGAGGTCCTCGGCCGCGAGCCGGTAGCCTCCGGCCAGGTTCTCGCCGATGGGCGCCTCGGGGCCGCTCAGGGAGTCGATGACCCCGATCCGCACCGGCTGGGCCGCGCGGGGCAGCGCGGGGCCGAGCAGGGCGGCGGCGATCACGGCGGACAGCAGACGCATGGAACCCCCAAGGACACCCCAGACTACCAGTGTACCCCCATGAGGCGTGCGCCAAAAAGGGGGCGCCCGGACGGACGGTCGGGCGATTGGCCCGACCCCTCCCCCGCCGCGTGGGGGAGGGAAGGAGACGACCGCGCGGCGCGGGGGAAGGGCGGTGGCGTCCCGCGGCGCGGGGGCCCGCGGCTAGAACTGCACCGGCCGCGCCCGGGCGGCCTGCTTCTCGAACTCCTCCATCCAGCGCTCGCCGGAGATGCGCCGGGCGAGCTCCACCGCCATGTGGCGCGGCTCGGCGCCGAGGGCGGCGTTGCGCGAGAGCCCCTGCATGCAGGAGGGGCAGTTGGTGAGCATCACCGCGCCGCCGGGTCGGGTGGTGAGCGCCTCCTTCACCGCTTCGCGCTTGCGGTGCAGCATGGCGTCGGTGATGTCCGGGCGCGAGAGCGCCAGCGTGCCGGCCTCCGAGCAGCAGTGGGGCACCGCCTCCACCTGCGCGACGCCGAGCTTGCGGAGCAGCTGCGGCCCCTTGCCGTCGAGCGAGTCGTGGCAGGGCGTGTGGTAGAGGTACTCGCCCTCCGCCGGCGCGCGCAGGCCGCGGTCGAAGGCGAACTTCGCCACGTCCACCACCGGGGCGCCGAAGATCTTGCTCGCCTCCATGGCCTGCAGCCCCTCGCGGCAGGTGCCGCAGGTGACGATGCAGGCGTCGAAGGTGAGGTACGAGAACATCTCCCGGATCTGGCTGAAGAGGATGCTGTCGCGCAGCACCTGCCGGCCGTGCTGCTCGGTGCGGGCGTTGGCGTAGGCCGGGAAGCCGCAGCAGATGAAGGGCGGGGGCAGCACCACCCGCGTGCCGGTCCGGAGCAGCACGTGGATGGCGGCCATGGAGACGCTCGAGAAGAGCCGCTCCGAGCCGCAGCCGGGGAAGTAGAAGACGCTCGCGGTGGCCTCGCCCTCGGGCTCGAGCACCAGCGCCTGGTCGGGCTCGCAGTGCGGCAGCACGTCGTGCAGGGTGCGCGCGTCCACCCTGGCGAGCGGGGAGCGGACCATCTGCAGCGGGTAGCTGCCCGCCGCCGCGTCCTGGTCCTGGAGCGGCCCGAGCACCTTGGCCATGGCCCGCTGCATGAAGCCGCCGAGCCGCACCACGCCCAGGCGGAAGGCGGCGTTGTACCCCTCCGACCGCGACTCCAGGTACTTGAGCGTGGCCCGGGTGGCCACCTTGGTGTGCTTGAACCCGAGCGACATCAGGATCTCGCGCTCGAGCACCGACACGTCGCCGGTGTCGATCGACACCGGGCAGTGCTTCACGCACTTGTGGCAGATGGTGCAGTGATCGGCGACCTCCTCGAGGTAGCGCAGCAGCTCGAAGCTGGCGGAGCGCTCGCGCTGGGAGTCGTAGAGCAGCGCCTCGATGAGCGCCCCGATGGCGAGGTTCTTGTTGCGCGGGTGGAAGAAGAGCCCGCGCGCCGGGTGGAACACGCAGCAGTCGGGCTTGCAGCGGCCGCAGCGGACGCAGGTGGCGATCTTGGCGGCCAGCTCGCCGAGCTGGCCGTGCTGCAGGATGCGCGCCTCGAGCTCGAGCAGGTTGAAGGACGGGGTGAAGACCTGCTCCAGCACGTCCACGTCCTGGAGCTTGCCCGGGTTCATCATCCCGGCCGGGTCCACCTCGCGCCGGTAGGCGGTCAGCTCGTCCACGATGGCGCGGTCGAGGTACTTGATCTTGGTGACGCCGATGCCGTGCTCGCCGGAGCAGACGCCGCCCAGCTCGGCCACCTTCTCCATCACCCGGTCCACGGTCGCCTCGGCGCGCCGCATCATGGCGCGGTCGTTCGAGAGCACCGGGATGTTCACGTGCACGTTGCCGTCGCCGGCGTGCATGTGGGTGGCGATGACGATGCGCCGCGCGCGCGCCTCCTCGAAGGCCGCCTCCAGCCCCGCCTCCACCTTCTCGTAGCCGGCCACCGTCTCGCGCACCTCCTCGAGGAGCTGCCTGGGGACGGTGAGGGCGCGCAGCTCCTTCTCGGCGGCGGCCCGGAGCGCCTCCTCGGCCTTCTCGCAGCGCGCCAGCGCGCGCGCCACCTTGCCGGAGAGGAGCTGGGCCTCGTCCTCGGCGGCCTGGCCGAGCACCTCGGCGATGCGCGCGATCACCAGCCCCTGGTCGTACCGCTCCTCCTCCACGTTGACCGCGTCGCAGAAGCGGGCGAACTCGGCGAGCGCGGTGAGCGGGAGGACGATGTCCTCGTTCAGCTTGAAGGCGTTGGTCCGCTTGGCGATGGCGCCGAGCTTCTTGCGGTCCTGCCAGAAGCGCGTCCCCTCCTCGGCGTCGCGGGCGACGAAGAGGTAGGTGTTCTCGTGCGGCTCGAGCAGCCGGCGGATGGTCTCGACGCCGCGGGCCACCTGCTCGGGCGCGTGCCCCACCACGTCGATGAGCAGCACCGCCTTGGGCGTCTCCGGGCGCGGCGCCTTCACCTTGTACTGGATGGCCCGCACGTACTGGTCGTCGAAGTGCTCGAGCGCCTGCAGCACCTCCTCGCCGCGGTTCGGGAAGGCCTCGGCGAGGTCCAGGATGACGCGGCTCGCCTCGTCCATGTCCGGCCCGAAGAACTCCAGGCAGAGCGTGGTCGAGGCCTCGTAGGCCTGGTAGAGCACGAAGGCGGCCGAGGTGATGACGCCGTCGGTGCCCTCCTTCTGCACCCCGGGGAGCCCCTTGAGCGCCTTGTTGGTGATGTCCTTCCAGAGCCCGTTCTTGCGGATCTCGGCGCCGGTGAGGGCGACGGTGCGCACCTTCTCGCCGCGCGCGTCGCGGACCTCGAAGGTCACCGGGTCGGCGGGCAGGATCTTGCGGAGCTGGTGATCGACGCGGTGGATGGTGACGTGGCTGCCGTCGGGCAGCGCCAGCCGCCAGGCGAGCAGGTTGTCGATGCAGGTGCCCCAGAGCACGCAGGTCTTGCCGCCGGCGTTCTCGGCGATGTTGCCGCCGATGGAGCAGGCCCAGGCGCTGGTGGGGTCGGTCGCGAACACCAGGCCGCGCTCGGCGGCGTGGTTCATGGCGTGCTCGGTGATGACGCCCGCCTCGAGCTCCATCACCGCGCTGCGGACCTTGCGGCCGTCGGCGAGGGAGAACTCGCGCTCGCTGACCGAGCGGATCCGGTTCAGCTTCTCGGTGTTCACCACCACGCAGCCGGCCCGGAGCGGCACCGCGCCGCCGGTGAGCCCGGTGCCGGCGCCGCGCGGGATGGCGCGGAGCCCGAGCTGGCCGATGGTGGCGAGCAGCGGCCCGACCTGCGCCTCCTCGGACGGCATCACCACCGCCACCGGCAGGTGCAGGCGCCAGTCGGTGGCGTCGGTGGCGTGGGACACGAGCGTGAACGGGTCGGTGAGGACGTTCTCCTTGCCCACCACGGCGCCGAGCTGGCTCTTCAGGCGGGCGCGGAAGTCGGGCGCGGCCTCGATCTCGCTGCGGAACTCGCCGGCCAGCTTGCGGCAGGCGGCGAGCACCTCCTTCGCCTGGGGCTCGGCGGCGTTGTCCTCGATGACCGACAGGTCCTGGTCGACGTTCTCGAAGAACTTGCGGCGGCGGCTCCGGCTCGAGACCAGCTCCTCGTAGAGGAACGGGTTGCGCCGGTGGATGAGCACCTCGCCCAGGAAGCGCATGAGCAGGCGGGCGCTGCGGCCGGTGACCCTGCGCGCGCGCAGATCCTCGAGCTGTTTCCAGACCTCCTCGCCGAGCAGGAAGGTGACGGCCTGCCGGTCGTCGGCGGAGGTGTAGTTGAAGGGGATCTCGCGAGGTGCCGGAGCGGTCATCGGACCGGCCAAGGTAGCAGGTTCCGCCCCTGCGGGGGAGGGCCCCCCGGCCGCTCGGCGGAGCCCCTGGCCGGCCGGCCGCCGGGTTGACGGAGAGCGAACCCGAGCCGAGCTTTTCCGCGTGGTCCGTCGGCAGCTCGGGCCAGGGGGGAATTCCATGAACCGCGTCTTCGCCGCCACCGTCCTGTGCGCCCTCCTCGCCGCGCCGGCGATCTCCCGCGCGGAGGGCCGGCTCCCGGCGTCGCTCCGGCCCGCGACCCCTTCCGCCGACCAGCTGGCGCTCGACACCGGCGGCGGCGGCGCCGGCGGCGACGCGGCCGCCAACGTGGCCCTCTCGGCGCTCTACGGCGGCCTCGCCGGCGCGCTGGTGGGCGTCGGCATCGGGCTCATCGAGGGCGGCAACTACGGCCGCGACATCGCCATCGGCGCCGGCGTCGGCGTGGTGGCGGGCGCCACCTGGGGCATCGTCAGCGGCGCGCAGTACCACGGGGAGCGGCTCGCCAGCGACGGCAGGAACTCCACCGACCGGGACCCGGTGATGAACGGGCACGCGGCCGGCTACCTCGCCCACTTCTAGCGCGAGCCCTCCCCCGAGACGGCCCTGGCCGGGCGGCGCGGGGCGCGGCAGACTGCCGCCCATGATCGACCACCTCACGCTCAAGGTCCGCGACCTCGAGAAGGCGAAGGACTTCTACCGCCAGGCGCTGGCGCCGCTCGGCTACGCCCTGCTCCTGGAGCTCGAGGAGGACGGCTTCCAGGGCGCCGGCTTCGGGGTCGGGCGCAAGCCCGACCTCTGGCTCTCGCGCGGGGAGCCGCAGCCCGGCGGCCTCCACCTCGCCTTCGCGGCCGAGTCGCGCGCGCAGGTGGACGCCTTCCACGCCGCCGCGCTCGCCGCCGGCGCCGCCGACAACGGCCGGCCCGGGCTGCGGCCGCGGTACCACCCGAGCTACTACGCCGCCTTCGTGAAGGACGCCGACGGCCACAACGTCGAGGTGGTCTGCCACAAGCGGGAGTAGGCCGGAGGGAGCAGCGGCGGGGGGCGGGGGAGGATGGTGGAGGAGCTGCGCTGAACCGCCTCAGTTCCAGTTCGCCTGCGGCCCCGCGAAGCAGATGCAGGTCCCGTTGGAGCTCTGGAAGACGATCCCCATGTACGCGCCGGTGTAGCACCAGATGCCGCAGGTGCCGTCGCCGCGCATCCAGCCGAGGCAGTCGGGGGGCGGGGTGCCCGGGACCTGGCTGCACCAGAGGTCGATCCGGGCGCCCTGCGGCGCCCAGGCCTCCGCCGCCTCCAGCGCCGCGGTGGGGCCGAAGCTCCCGAACGTGGCGCAGTCCTGGTAGGTCTGCCCGAGCCCGTTCTGGTGCAGCGGACAGGGCGCCGTGCAGATCGTGCCGCCGCAGGTTCCGGTCGGGCCGCAGGAGGCGCCGCAGGCGCCGCAGTTCAGGGGGTCGGTCTGGAGGTCGACGCAGGTCGGCCCGCAGAGGGTCTGCCCGGCTTGGCACAGGTTGTGGTCGGGCCCGCAGGCGGCGAGCAGGGCGGCGAGGGCGAGCAGGGTGGGCAGGCGCATCCGGCGACATTCTAAGTCGGGAGCGGCGCGCGAGGTGCATAGGATGGGGAGGTGCCCGAAACAGCCCACCCGGTGCCGCCCGCGCAGGGAGCGCTCGACCTGGACCGGCTGGCCGGCCAGGGTTGGCTCCTCGTGGCCGCCCACCCGGACGACGAGACCATCGGCGCGGGCGGGCTCCTCGCCGAACACCCCGGGGCCGAGGTGGTCCACCTCACCGACGGCGCGCCGCTCGATGCCCGCCTCTGGCCGCGCGAGGCCCCGGCCAGGCGCGAGGAGTACGCGGGGCGGCGCCGCCGGGAGCTGGCCGAGGCGCTCGCGGTGGCGGGGGTCGACGCCGGCGCGGTCCGCTGCCTCGGCGCGCGCGACCAGGAGGCCACCCGCGAGCTGCCGAGCCTGATCCCCGCGCTCATGGCCCTGCTCCGCGGCCGACGGCCGGCGCTGGTGGTGACGCACGCCTTCGAGGGCGGTCACCCGGATCACGACGCCGCCGCCCTGGCCGTGCGCGCGGCGCTGGCGCTGGCGGGGTCCCCTCGGCCGGCGCTCTGGGAGATGACCAGCTATCACCGCGGTCCGGGGCCGCTGGTGGTGCAGCGCTTCCTGCCGGGCGGGGAGTCGGAGGTGGTCCGTCCCCTCGGGCCGGAGGCGCGCGCCCGCAAGCGTCGGATGCTCGACCGGTTCGCGAGCCAGCGCGAGGTGCTCGAGCCGTTCCAGGCGGAGGAGGAGCGCTTCCGCCCGGCCGGCCCGGTCGACTTCTCGCGGCGGCCGCACGCCGGGGTGCTCCACTACGAGTGGCTGGGATGGCGCACGTTCGAGAGCTGGCGGAGCGAGGCGAGCGCGGCGCTGCGCGCCCTCGGCCTCTCGAGCGCGCCGTGGCCCTGACCGTCCTCCAGGTGGCCTGGCCGCTGGCGCCGGGCGGGGCGGACGAGGCCGGCGGCTCCGGCGCGGCGCCCTGCCGAGCCCTGCGAGTACGGGTTCGGCGCGACGGGCCGGAGTGCCTGGCGGGTACGGGCGGCCGCGACGGGCCGCGTCATTTCCGCTGAAATCTCCCCCGAGTGAGTGAGCCCACGCACCGTAAGTGTCTGCTTTTCAGAACACAGAACCCGTTCGGGTGTCTCGCGCGCTACGCACCCCGTGTGGTCTGCTACGCACCCACTCGCGGCCCGCCCCGCCCACCCTGGAGCTCGCACCGATGACCGTACCTTTTCGCAAGGTACTCGCCGCCAACCGCGGCGAGATCGCCATCCGCATCTTCCGCGCCTGCACCGAGCTCGGCATCGGCACGGTCGCCATCTACTCGGAGGAGGACCGGCTGGCCCTCCACCGCTACAAGGCCGACGAGGCCTACCTGGTGGGCAAGGGCAAGAAGCCCATCGACGCCTACCTCGGCATCGACGAGATCGTGGCCCTGGCCAAGGAGAAGGAGGTGGACGCCATCCACCCCGGCTACGGCTTCCTCTCCGAGAACCCGGACTTCGCCGACGCCTGCGAGAAGGCCGGCATCGTCTTCATCGGCCCGACGGGCGAGATGCAGCGGCGCCTCGGCGACAAGGTGGCGGGGCGCAAGGCCGCCGTGGCGGCCGGGGTCCCGGTGGTCCCCGGCACCCCCGAGCCCATCGTCCGCGAGGAGGACGCGCTCCGCTTCGCCGCCCAGCACGGCTACCCGCTCATCGTGAAGGCGGCGGCCGGCGGCGGCGGCCGGGGCATGCGCGTGGCCCGCGACGCCCGCGAGCTCACGGAGGGGCTCGAGAGCGCCCGGCGCGAGGCGGCGGCCGCCTTCGGCAACCCGGCGGTCTTCCTCGAGCGCTACATCGAGCGCCCCAAGCACATCGAGGTGCAGGTCCTCGGCGACCACCACGGGAACCTGGTGCACCTCTTCGAGCGCGACTGCTCGGTGCAGCGGCGCCACCAGAAGGTGGTGGAGTTCGCCCCCTCGCTCTCGCTCGACGAGAAGACCCGCGAGGAGATCTGCGAGGCGGCGCTGCGCATCTCCCGCTCGGTCGGCTACCGCAGCGCGGGCACGGTGGAGTTCCTGCTCGACGGGCAGGGGCGCTGGTTCTTCATCGAGATGAACCCGCGCATCCAGGTGGAGCACACGGTGACCGAGATGATCACCGGCCGCAACCTGGTGCAGGCGCAGATCCTCGTCGCCCAGGGGAAGAAGCTCTCCGACCCCGAGATCGACATCCCGAACCAGGCGGCGGTGCAGCGGCGCGGCTACGCCATCCAGTGCCGCATCACCACCGAGGACCCGCAGAACGGCTTCGCCCCCGACTTCGGCGCGCTGCAGGCCTACCGCAGCCCGGGCGGCAGCGGGGTGCGACTCGACGCCGGCGGCGCCTTCACCGGCGCGCAGATCACGCCGCACTACGACTCCCTGCTCGTCAAGGTGAGCACCTGGGGGCTCACCTTCCCGGCCGCCGCCGCGGTGATGCACCGCTCGCTGATGGAGTTCCGCGTCCGCGGGGTGAAGACCAACATCCCCTTCCTCGAGAACATGGTGACGCACGCCGACTTCCTGGCCGGCCGCTGCGACACCTCCTTCATCGACCAGCACCCCGAGCTGCTCACGGTGAAGGGCCGGCAGGACCGCGGCAGCAAGCTCCTCGCCTTCCTCGGCGAGGTGACCGTGAACGGCGCGCCGGGCGTCGCCCGTCCGCTCAAGAGCGCCGACCTGCGCGAGCCGCCGCTCCCCCGCGTGGACCTCACCCAGCCGCCCCCGCGCGGCACCAAGGACATCCTGCGCGAGCAGGGTCCGGAGGGGGTGGCCCGCTGGATGAAGGAGCAGGGCCGCCTGCTCCTCACCGACACCACCATGCGCGACGCGCACCAGTCGCTGCTGGCGACCCGCTTCCGCAGCTACGACCTGCTGCGCGCCGCGCCCGCCACCGCGCGGCTCGAGGCCGGCCTCTTCTCGCTCGAGGTCTGGGGCGGCGCCACCTTCGACGTGGCCATGCGCTTCCTGCGCGAGGACCCCTGGGAGCGGCTGCGGCGGCTGCGCGCGGCCATCCCCAACGTCATGCTGCAGATGCTGCTCCGCGGCTCGAACGCGGTCGGCTACACCAACTACCCCGACAACGTGGTGCGCGGCTTCGTGGAGCAGGCGGCCCGCTCCGGCGTGGACGTCTTCCGCGTCTTCGACTCGCTCAACTGGACGCGCGGCATGACGGTGGCCATGGAGGCGGTGCGCCGCAGCGAGCGCGTGCTCGAGGCGGCCGTCTGCTACACCGGCGACATCACCGATCCGAAGCGGGACAAGTACCCGCTGCGCTACTACGTGGAGCTCGCCAAGGAGCTCGAGCGGATGGGCGCCCACGTCCTCGGCATCAAGGACATGGCCGGCCTGCTCAAGCCGCTCGCGGCGCGCAAGCTCATCCGGGCGCTGCGCGAGGAGGTGGGGCTCCCCATCCACCTCCACACCCACGACACCTCCGGCAACGGGGTCGCCACCCTGCTCGAGGCGGCCGCCGCCGGCGTGCACGTGGTGGACGCGGCCCTCTCGCCGGTCTCCGGCGTCACCTCGCAGCCGTCGCTCGAGGCGGTGGCGGCGGCGCTGGCCGGCTCGGAGCGCGACCCGGCCCTCGACCTGCGCGGGCTCGAGTCGCTGGCCGCCTACTGGGAGGGGGTGCGCGAGCAGTACGCGCCCTTCGAGTCGGGGCTCAAGAGCGGCACCACCGAGGTCTACCGGCACGAGATCCCGGGCGGCCAGTACTCCAACTTCCGGCCGCAGGTGGCCGGGCTGGGGCTGCTCGACCGCTGGGAGGAGTGCAAGGAGATGTACCGGAAGGTGAACCTGCTCTTCGGCGATCTCATCAAGGTCACGCCCAGCTCCAAGGTGGTGGGCGACATGGCCATGTTCCTGGTGAAGAACGACCTCGACGTGACCGACGTGGTGTCGAAGGCCGCCGAGCTCACCTTCCCCGAGTCGGTGGTCGGGCTCATGAAGGGCATGCTGGGCCAGCCGCACGGCGGCTTCCCGCCCGAGGTGCAGCAGGCGATCCTCAAGGGCCAGGAGCCCATCACCTGCCGCCCCGGCGAGCTGCTGCCGCCGGCCGACATGGAGGCGGCGCGCGCGGAGGGCTCGGCCCGCACCGGCGAGAAGCTCGACGACGAGCAGCTCCTCTCGTACCTGCTCTACCCGCAGGTCTTCCCCGAGCTGGTGCGCCACCGGCAGGCCCACTCCGACACCTCGGTGGTGCCGACCCCGGTCTTCTTCTACGGCCTCCAGCCCGGCCAGGAGACCTCCGTCGAGATCGAGCCCGGCAAGACGCTCATCGTGAAGCTCCTCAACGTCGGCCCGCTTCGCAAGGACGGCACCCGCGAGCTCTACTTCGAGCTCAACGGCGACCAGCGCGGCGTGGTGGTGGCCGACAAGGCGGCGGCGGTGAAGGCCGAGGCCCGGGTCAAGGCCGACAAGGGCGACGCCCGCCAGGTGGGCGCGCCCATGCCGGGCAAGGTGCTCAAGCTCGCCGTCAAGCCGGGCGACCAGGTGAAGGCCGGCGACGTGCTGCTCGTCACCGAGGCCATGAAGATGGAGACCAGCGTGAAGGCCCGCGCCGACGGGACGGTGGCCGAGGTGCGGGTGAAGGAGGGTGGGCAGGTCGAGAAGGAGGACCTGCTGCTCACCTTCGCCTGAGCCCGCTCCCGCGGGGCGGGTGCATCCGCGCGGCGCCTCCGGGCGCCTACGGGTGCCCCGCCCCCGCGCCGCCCTTCACCAGCTCCCACCAGGCCTGCGCCGGGACCGAGCCGTCCCAGTGGCCGGTGAGCTTCGCCACCCCGACGAAGCCGAGGAAGATCCCGGCCACCCCGGCGGCCACCAGCCAGGGCGAGACCCGCCGCCGCGCCGGGGCCGCCAGCATGAGCGCGTCCTCGACCGGGCAGGCGGTCACGCACTCGAGGCAGCCGGTGCACTCCGGGCTGAGCACGTTCAGCGTCACGTCCACCGGCAGGCGCGAGGGGCAGACCTTGGCGCACTTGCCGCAGTCGATGCAGGGGTCGGGGAAGCGGCGGATGCGCACCGGCGAGAGCCAGGCCCCGAGCCCCAGGAGGGCGCCGTAGGGGCAGGCGTAGCGGCACCAGAAGTTCGGCACCAGCACCGACCCGGCCGCGAGCACCCCCAGCACCGTCGCGGCGGTGCCGCTCATGTGCCGGAAGAAGTCGAGCATCTGCAGGTCGAGCGTCAGGCCGAAGGGGCTCTGGAAGAAGCCCTGCATGGCGAAGAGCGGCATGTCGACGACCACGATCTTCACGAAGAAGGCGAGCAGCAGGTACTTCACCCCGCGCAGCGGCCAGTCGAGCCAGCGCGGCAGGAGGAAGCTTCGGCCGAAGAGCCGCCGCCCCGCCTTCCAGAGCGCCTCGGAGAGCGTGCCCACCGGGCAGAGCCAGCTGCAGAAGGCCTTCCGGAAGAGGAGCGAGATGGCGAGGAAGGCGAGGAACAGCACCAGGCCGGCCGGGTAGCTCTCCGGCAGGGCGCCGGTGAGGAGCAGGAGCTTCAGGTTCATGAGCCCGGCGATGGGCAGCCAGCCCTCCACGCCGGCCGGGCGGGAGGCCCAGACCGACTTCCCGCCGGTCTCGAAGTAGCGGACGAACAGGTAGAACTGGACCCCGATCCAGACGTTCAGCGCGAGGAAGGCGACCTGCGCGGCGCGGCGCAGCGCCTGGGCGCGGTCCGGCGCGCGGCGGAGCAGCTTCTTCTTCGGGCGGGGGGGGGCCGCCGGGGAAGGCGCGACAGAGCCGGCGTCCGGGGGAGCGTCCGCTCGATTGACCTCGATCATGTCGGGCGCGGAGTGTGCCCCCGAGGCGGCCCGAAGGCAAGGGGGCGGGCCGGGCGCTCGCCTCCTCGCTGCCCGCGAGCGAGCCCGGGACTCGGGCCTTCTCCCTCGGTGAATCCCGGGCGGGGAGACCACCCGCCGATCCCTCGCGCTCGCGCCGCCGCGCCCGTTCCATCCCGCCAGGGGAAGTTGGATTGACGGGCGGGCCTTCGCTAGGATGGCCGCTTCCCCCCGAAGGAGAGAGCCATGAGCGTCCCGTCCTACCTGAACGGCAGCAGCACCGTGCCCCTGCTGGGCGAGACCATCGGCGAGAACCTCCGCCGGACCGTGGAGCGCGTGCCGGACGCCGAGGCGCTGGTGGTCCCGTACCAGAACCGCCGCTTCACCTGGCGCCAGCTCTGGGACGAGACCGGCCTCATCGCCCGGGCGCTGATGAGCCGCGGCGTCAAGAAGGGCGACCGGGTGGGCGTCTGGGCGCCGAACCGCTTCGAGTGGGTGGTGCTCCAGTACGCCACCGCGCGCATGGGCGCCGTCCTGGTGAACATCAACCCGGCCTACCGGGTCCACGAGCTCGAGTACGTGGTGAAGCAGTCCGAGCTGTCGATGCTCATCTGCGCCCGCAGCTTCCGCCAGGCCGACTACGTGGCGATGGTGCGGGAGGTGCGGCTGCGGGCCGACAACCTGAAGCAGGTGATCGTCATCGACGACGAGTGGACCGCGCTGCGGGCCGACGCGCTCCGGCTCTCGGAGGCGGAGCTGGCGGCGCGCGAGCGCGAGCTGCAGTTCGACGACGCCATCAACATCCAGTACACGAGCGGCACCACCGGGTTCCCCAAGGGCGCGACCCTCTCGCACCACAACATCCTCAACAACGGCTTCTTCATCGGCGAGACGCTGCGCTACAGCGAGAGGGACCGGGTCTGCATCCCGGTGCCGTTCTACCACTGCTTCGGCATGGTGCTCGCCAACATGGCCTGCACCACCCACGGCGCGGCGATGGTGCTGCCGGGCGAGAGCTTCGACCCCGCCGCGGTCATGCGCACCGTGCAGGAGGAGCGCTGCACCTCGCTCTACGGCGTGCCCACCATGTTCATCGCCGAGCTGGAGCACCCGGAGTTCAAGGCCTTCGACTTCTCCAGCCTGCGCACCGGGATCATGGCCGGCTCGCCCTGCCCGGTGGAGGTGATGAAGCGCGTGCAGCGGGACATGAACATGCGCGAGGTCACCATCTGCTACGGCATGACCGAGACCTCGCCGGTCTCGACCCAGAGCCGCACCGACGACCCCCTCGAGAAGCGGGTCGCGACGGTGGGGACCATCCACCCGCACCTCGAGATCAAGGTGATCGACCCCGCCACCGGCAAGATCGTCCCGCGCGGCGTGCCGGGCGAGCTCTGCACCCGCGGCTACTCGGTCATGCTCGGCTACTGGAACAACCCGCAGGCCACCCGCGAGGCCATCGACCCCGGGCGCTGGATGCACACCGGCGACCTCGCCACGGTGGATCAGGACGGCTACGTCAACATCGTCGGCCGCATCAAGGACATGGTGCTGCGCGGCGGCGAGAACATCTTCCCGCGCGAGGTAGAGGAGTTCCTCTACACGCTGCCGGCCGTCGCCGACGTGCAGGTGATCGGCGTGCCCGACGCGAAGTACGGCGAGGAGCTCATGGCCTGGGTGAAGCTGCGCCCCGGCTACGCCGTCACCGGGGAGGAGCTGCGCGCCTTCTGCAAGGGGAAGATCGCCACCTACAAGATCCCGCGGTACTGGAAGTTCTGCGACGGCTTCCCCATGACCGTCACCGGCAAGGTGCAGAAGTACAAGATGCGCGAGATGGCCATCGAGGAGCTGGGGCTGCAGAAGGCGGCCAGCATCGAGACCGCCTGAGCCAGCCGTGGGGAGCCCCTCTCGCGGAGGCCGCCGGACCGGCCGCGCGCGCGGAGAGGACCGGCCCGGGTGACGCGCCAGGCCCCCGTGCGCCGGCCGGGCGCGGCGGACCGCCGCTGGATCGCGGCGCTCTACCTCGCCACGGTGGCGGTCTACGCCGACATGTACGTGACCCAGCCGGTGCTCCCGCTGCTCTCGCGGGAGTTCGGGCTGTCGCCGGCGCGGGCGGGCACGAGCGTCTCGGCGGTGGTGCTCGCCATCGCGCTCGCCTCCACCTTCTACGGCCCGCTCGCCGACGCGCTGGGGCGGCGGCGGGTGATGGTGGGCGCCTCGCTGCTCCTCGCCCTGCCCACCCTCGGCTGCGCCCTCGCCCGCACCTTCCCGGAGCTGCTGGCGCTGCGCGCCGCGCAGGGGCTGCTCATCCCCGGGATCACCGCCGTCTCGGTGGCGCTCTGCGGCGACGAGCTGCCGCCCGAGCGGCTCTCGCCGGTGGTGGGCGGGCTCATCGCCGCCAGCGTGGCCGGGGGGCTGGTGGGCCGGGTGGGGAGCGGGCTCGTCGCCGCGGCGGCGGGGTGGCGGGCCGCCTTCGTGCTCTTCGGCGCCGTCACCCTGGCCGGCGCCCTCGGGATCGCCCACGAGCTCCCGGCCGAGGGGGCGCGCCGGCGCGTGCCGGGGTGGGGCGCCGCCTACCGCGGCATGCTGCGCCACCTCGCCACCCCGCCGCTCCTCGGCGGGTTCCTGGTGGCGCTCACGCTCTTCTTCGCCTTCATCGGCGTCTTCACCTACCTGCCGTACCGGCTCACCGCCGCCCCGTACCACCTCTCGACGGCGCTGGTCTCGAGCGTCTACGTGGTCTACCTCGCCGGCGTGGTCGCCTCGCCGGTGGCGGGCCGCCTCGCCACGCGCTTCTCCGCGCCGGCCCTGGTCGCGGCGGGGTTCCTGGTCGCCGGGGCCGGGGTGGCCCTGACCCTGCTCCGCCCGCTGGCGCTGGTGGTCGCGGGGTTGGTGGTGCTCTGCCTGGGCATGTTCACCGCCCAGGCGGTCGCCCCCGCCTACGTGAACCAGCGGGCGGCCGAGGCCAAGGGGGGCGCGAGCGCGCTCTACCTCGGGTTCTATTACGTCGGCGGGACGCTCGGCTCGGTGCTGCCGGGCTACGCCTGGCAGGCGGCCGGCTGGCCGGGCGTCGTCGCCGCCTGCGGCGGCGCGCTGGCGCTGGGGCTCGCGGTGGACTTGCTCCTGTGCCGCGGAAAATGAGAAAAGAGCCCCGCCTGGGGAGGGGCCGGGCAGGAGAGCCGATGATCCGGAAGATCGTCCAGATCGACGAAGCGAAGTGCGACGGCTGCGGTCAGTGCATCCCTTCCTGCGCCGAGGGCGCCATCCGCCTCGAGGGCGGCAAGGCGCGCCTCTCCGCCGACGTCCTCTGCGACGGGCTCGGCGCCTGCCTCGGCGAGTGCCCGCGGGGCGCGATCACCGTGGTGGAGCGCGAGGCGGAGGCCTTCGACGAGACGGCGGTCGCGAGGCACCGCGCCGTCCAGGCGCGGCCGCCCGCGCCCGCGCCGCGCCCGCGCGTCTCGCTCC